>JBAQGP010000471.1:0-8483 GCA_049287845.1 Solirubrobacteraceae bacterium
GTTTGCGGCCAACCGGGTTGCGCTGGTGGCCGCCGGGATCGGCGTCCGCGGCCCGGTGAAGCGCTCGGGGGGCCGGATCACCGGGGCGGGCTGCTACGGCGACCTCGTCACGCTGGAGCCGACCGGCGTGGTGCTGACCCGCCCGAGCCTGCGGCTGACGCTCGCCGACCTGTTCCGCGGCTGGGGCCGGGCGCTCTCCGCGCGCCGGCTGCTCTCGTTCAGTGGTGCGGTCAGGGTGTACGTCGACGGCCGTCGGCGACCGGGTCCGCCGCAGACGGTCCCCCTCACCCGCCATGCCGAGATCGTCCTGGAGGTCGGCCCCCACGTCCCGCCCCATCCGGCCTACCACTTTCCCCCGGGGGCCTGATCGACTGACGCTCCGAGCCTCTGACCCCGCAGAGGCTCAGCCCGGCGGCCCCGCGCTCTGCGCGCTGTGATCGGCGGGCTCCACGCGGTTGCGACCCTGCGCCTTGGCCATGTAGAGCGCGCGATGAGCCTTGCGGACCAGCTCGTCGGGATCGACCGCGTCCTCGGGCAGGCCTGCGACGCCGAGGCTGGCGGTGATCGGGCCGGTCGGGACCAGCTCGGTCCGCTCGATCTGCTTGCGGAGCTTCTCCGCCACCTCGACCGAACCTCGGCGGTCGGTCTCGGGGAGCAGAAGCAGGAACTCCTCGCCCCCGAAGCGGGCGGCGAAGTCGCTGGCACGGATGGTGGCCGAGAGCAGCCGGCCGACCGCGGCCAGCGCCTTGTCGCCGTGACTGTGGCCATGCAGGTCGTTGAGCACGCGGAAGCGGTCGAGATCGAGCAGCACCACGCCCAGGGGGCTGAGCGAGCGCCCCGCGTGCGCCGCCATCCGCCGGAGCGTCTCCTCGGCGGCGCGGCGGTTGGGCAGACCGGTGAGAGCATCGGTGATCGACCGCTCCTCGGCGCGCGCCAGCTCTCGCTGGGTGGCCAGGATCGGGGCGGCGCGCCGGGCCGAGTCGCGCAGAGCGGCGTGCTCGCGGTCGGTGATCCGCCCCGCGTGCGCGACGAGGAGGGTGCCGATGATCTCGCTCCCGGACACCAGTGGTTCGCAGGACACGTCGGCGTCGATCGCCCCGCACACGCCGCAGGGCGCCAGCGGGCTGCCATCCTGGCTGCGCTCGTGACTGCGGCCGAGGCGCATGGCCAGGCAGGAGCGGGCGCCCAGGCCGTCGGTGCGGATCCCGTGCAGCGGCGTCTGATCGACCGCGTCGCCCAGCGTCGGCGCCAGGTGCGCGCCGCCGTCGGCGACGAGCAGGACGCCACAGCCGGCACCCGGGAGGATCCGCTGGGCGTTGTCGATGAGCAGCCGCTGCGACTCCCGGGCCGAGCCCGATGACTGCAGCAGCTCGTCGAGCTCGCGCCCGGCGTCGTCCAGCGTGCGTTCGCGGCGCACCAGGCCGTGCGTCGCGGCGACGGCGATGGCGGCAAAGACGACGCCGAGCAGGGCCACGAGGGCCACGACCAGCCAGGCGTCCGGGCCGCCATGGCGGGTGTCCAGTCCCGCGGCGAAGGCGGCGCCGGTCATCGTCACTGCCGCGGCGGCGGCCGGCACCGCGACGCGACGAGCGGTGGGGGCGGGTGGGCACCGCATCCTCTCGGCATCGACAGCTCTTGTGGTTTGCTTGAGGCCGGGGGGTAGGCTTGGACGGTGGCCAGCCTGGAAGTGCAATCTGGCGAGCTGATCGTGCGGCTCAGCGGGGTGGAGCAGGCCGCGGCGATGCGCCGCGAGGTGCGCGTTCCGCTGTCGTGCGTCACCACCGTGTGCGCCGACCCAGACCCCTGGGGCGCGCTGCGCGGGATCCGGGCACCCGGCACCGGGATCCCCGGTGTCGTCGCCTATGGGGTGAGACGCGTCACCGGGGGGGCGCCGGACTTCGCCGCCCTGCACGGCCGCGGGCCCGCGGTACGGATCGACCTCGCACCGGGTGCGGCATTCGGGCGAATCATGGTGACGGTGGACGATGCGCAGCGGACGGTCGACGCCGTACGCGCGCTGACCCACACGTGATCCGCCAAGGCGAGTACGTTGTGATCGCGTCGTGCGCCGCCCCGCGGACGACGCAGCCGCAAGCGTGAGGAGTGTGTGCACATGGCCGTCAAGGCGGGTGATCTCGAACAGGACCTGATCGAATCGCTGGGCCAGACGGTCGGCCGCCAGCTGGCCCACGAATCCCCGGAGTCCTACCTGGAGTTCGTGCGCCAGTACTACCACTGGGTTCCGGCCAAGGACCTTGCCGACCGTGAGCAGGCCGACCTGTGCGGCGCGGTCGTCGCCCACTGGCGCACCGCGCGCCACCGGGCGCGGGGCGAGGCCAAGGTCAACGTCTACAACCCCGACCGCGAGCGTGACGGGTGGGCCTCGCCCTACACCGTGGTCGAGGTCGTCTCCGACGACATGCCGTTCATCGTCGACTCGGTGACGATGGAGCTGAGCCGGCAGGGCGCCGACATCGAGCTCATCGTCCATCCGGTGATGCGCGTCGTCCGCGACGCGGAGGGGGAGCTGACCCAGGTGCTCGAGCCCGGCGGCGTGGCGTTCGGCTTCGTCACCGAATCCGTGATCCACGCCGAGGTCGCCTACGAGCCGGATCCCGAGCGCCTGTCGGTGCTCCGCGCCGGCGTCGAGCTGGTGCTCGAGGAGGTGCGCGCCGCCGTCGAGGACTGGGCGGAGATGCGGGCCAGGACGACCACCCTGGCCGGTGAGCTGCGCCGTCAGGCGCCGCCCGCCGGGCCTCACGAGCTCTCAGAGACCCAGGCGTTCCTGTCCTGGCTGGCCGACGAGCACTTCACCTTCCTGGGCTACCGCGAGTACGTGCTGGGCCCGGGGGAGGACTCGGCTGAGCTGAGCGTCGTCGAGGGCTCAGGTCTCGGCATCCTGCGCGGTGCCTCGCGCACGCCGTCCAAGACCCTGACCGGCAAGGCCCTCGCGCTGGCGCGCTCGCCCCATCCGCTCGTGCTGACCAAGGCCAACACGCGCGCCACCGTGCACCGTCCGTCCTACCTGGACTACGTCGGCGTCAAGCAGTTCGCGCCGGACGGCACCGTGCGGGGCGAGCGCCGCTTCCTCGGCCTCTACACGACGACCGCCTACAAGACCAGCCCACGCGACATCCCGCTGCTGCGCGACAAGGTCGAGCGGGTCCTCGCCCACGCCGCGTTCCCGCCTGACAGCCACGACGCCAAGGGCCTCATCGACATCCTCGAGTCCCTGCCGCGCGACCTCCTGATCCAGATCGACGCCGACGACCTGTTCGAGATCGCCATCGGCATCCTCGGTCTGGGGGAGCGCCAGCGCGTGCGCCTGTTCGTCACCGCCGACCAGCTCGACCGGTTCGTCGCCTGCACCCTGTGCATCCCGCGCGATCGGTTCAACACCGAGAACCGCCAGCGCGCCGGCCAGATCCTCGCCGAGGCGTTCGGTGGCGATCACGTCGACTGGCGCCTCCAGCTCACCGAATCGCTCATCGTCCGCATCGACTACGTCGTGCGCACCCCCGGTGGCGTTCCCGCCACCTATGACGTCGCGGCGATCGAGGCGCAGATCGCCGAGTCCACGCGGGCGTGGACCGATCAGCTGCGTGCCGTGCTCGTCGCCGCCCATGGTGAGCAGCACGGCGGGGAGCTGTACGCCCGCTACGGGGCGGCCTTCCCTCCGGCCTACCGCGCCGACCGCAGCGCTGACACGGCATTGCTGGATGTCGACCGCGTCGAGGAGCTGGTGGCGGCCGGGCACCCGATCATCGACATCTACCGGCGCCCCGCCGAGAGCGAGAACATGATCCGCTGCCAGCTGCTCAGCGCCAAGCGCGTGTCGCTGTCAGACGTGGTCCCGACGTTCGAGCACATGGGCGCCAAGGTCGTCGATGAGCGCCCGTACGAGGTCAGCCCGTCGGGCACCAGCCCGGCGTGGATCTACGACTTCGGCTTGACCTGCGATCCCCGGGGCCTGGCTCGCGCCGGAACGTCGTTCGCCGACGTGATCATTGCCGTCTGGTCGGGCCACCTGGAGGACGACCGGCTCAACGGCCTGGTCATGGGCGCCGGGCTGACCGGCCGGGAGATCACGATCGTCCGGGCCGTCCTGCGCTACCTGCGCCAGGCGACGGTGGCCTTCTCGAACTCCTACATGACCCAGACGCTGCTGCGGCATCCCACCATCGCGGCCGCGCTGGTGCGGCTGTTCGAGGCGCGCTTTGATCCCGAGCGCGTTGACCCGTCGCGCACCGACGCGCTCACCGCCCAGATCGAGGCCGAGATCGACGAGGTCCAGAGCCTCGACGAGGACCGGATCCTGCGCAGCTTCCTGGCCGTCGTCCTGGCCATGCTGCGCACCAACTACTTCCGGCTGGCTCCGGGCAGCGACCCGCCCGAGCCGCTCGAGTACCTGTCGTTCAAGCTCGACCCGTCCCGGCTCGAGATGCTCCCACGGCCCCGGCCGCGCTTCGAGATCTTCGTCTACTCGCCGCGGGTCGAAGGCGTTCACCTGCGCGGGGGCAAGGTCGCGCGCGGCGGCATCCGGTGGTCTGATCGTCGCGAGGACTTCCGCACCGAGGTGCTCGGGCTGATGAAGGCACAGATGGTCAAGAACGCGCTGATCGTCCCCGTCGGGTCCAAGGGGGGCTTCGTGGTCAAGCGCCCACCCGGGGCCGGCGCCGCCGGCGGGCCCGAGGCGCTGCGCGAGGAGGGAATCGCCTGCTATCGCACGTTCCTCTCCGGGCTGCTGGATCTCACCGACAATTACGCCGGCGGCGAGGTGGTGCCGCCCGAACGGGTCGTCCGCTACGACGATGACGATCCGTACCTGGTGGTGGCCGCCGACAAGGGCACGGCGACCTTCTCGGACATCGCCAACGAGGTGTCGGCCCAGTACGGGTTCTGGCTGGGCGACGCCTTCGCCTCCGGCGGTTCCCACGGCTACGACCACAAGGCGATGGGCATCACCGCCCGCGGTGCGTGGGAATCGGTCAAGCGCCATTTTCGCGAACTCGGCAGCGATGTGCAGAGCGAGGCGTTCACGGTGGTGGGCATCGGGGACATGTCGGGCGACGTGTTAGGCAACGGGATGCTGTGCTCGGAGCACATCAGGCTGCTGGCGGCGTTCAACCATGCGCACGTGTTCCTTGATCCCAACCCCGACACGGCCGCCAGCTTCGCGGAGCGCCGGCGGCTGTTCGCGCTGGGCCGGTCATCCTGGAGCGACTACGACCCGGCGCTCATCTCGCCCGGCGGCGGCGTGCACGCCCGCAGCCTGAAGTCGATCGCGATCACCCCGGAGGTCAGGGAGGCGCTCGGGATCGAGGCCGACCACCTCTCGCCGTCAGAGCTCATCCGCGAGCTGCTGCGCGCGCCCGTGGACCTGCTGTTCAACGGCGGGATCGGCACGTACGTCAAGGCGGCCGACGAGACCCACGCCGACGTCGGTGACCGCGCCAACGACGTGGTGCGGATCGATGGCGGGCAGCTGCGCTGTCGCGTTGTCGGCGAGGGCGGCAACCTCGGCTTCACCCAGCGCGGTCGCATCGAGTACGCGCTGAGCGGCGGCCCCGACGACGCCGGAGGCCGGATCAACACCGACGCCATCGACAACGTCGCCGGCGTCAACACCTCAGACCACGAGGTCAACATCAAGATCCTCCTGGGCGAGGTCATCGCGGACGCCGCGATGACCAACGACGAGCGCGACGCGCTGCTCGTCCAGATGACCGACGCGGTGAGCGCGCGGGTTCTCTACGGCAGTTACATCCAGACGCAGGCGCTGAGCCTGGCCGTCGTGCAGGCGGTGTCGATGGTCGACGTGCACGCGCGCCTGCTCCGCCGCTTGGAGCAGGTCGCCGGCCTGGACCGCGGGATCGAGTTCCTGCCGTCCGAGAAGACCATCGCGGCGCGGCGAAACGACCGCCGCGGCCTCGTCTCCCCCGAGTTGGCGACGCTGATGGCCTACGGCAAGATCTTCCTCTACTCACAGCTGGTGGAGTCAGACCTGCCCGACGATCCGTACCTCATCCGCGACCTGGAGCGGTATTTCCCGGCACCGCTGCCCGACCGCTTCGCCGAGCACATCCGCCACCACCGCCTGCGCCGCGAGCTGATCGCCACCGTGGTGGCCAACCAGCTCGTCGACCGCGCGGGGATGACGTTCATGTTCCGCCTGGTCGAGGAGACCGGCGCGGGCGCGCCCCAGCTCGCCCGCGCCTACGCGGTGGCGCGCGAGGTGTTCGACATGCGCAACGTCTGGGAGGACATCGAGGCACTGGACAACCAGATCGAGGCGGGCACCCAGATCTCGATGCTCATCGAGGCGCGCCGGCTGGTCGAGCGCGCCGCGCGCTGGGTCGTACGGGCGGGCCCCCGCGCCGGAATCGACGTGACCGCGATGACCGATCGTTTCGCCCCAGCGGCGCAGGTGCTGGCGGAGGCGCTGCCGGACGTCCTCAGCGGCCTGGACCGCGAGCGGTTCGACGAGCGGCGGGCCGACCTGGAGGCGGGCGGGGTGCCCGCGCAGCTCGCGCGCCGCGTGGCCAGCATGGGGCCGCTGCTGTCCGTGTTCGACATCGTCGTCGACGCGGGGCTGACCGGGTCCGAGCAGCCCGCGGTCACCGACACGTACTTCGGCATCGGCTCGCGACTGGGTCTGGACTGGCTCCGCGACCGGATCCTGGAGCTTCCGCGCGCCGATCGCTGGCAGTCGCTGGCCCGTGCCGCGCTGCGTGACGACCTCTATCGGCTGCACCGCTCGCTGACGCGGGAGATCCTGCTCTCCGCCGTCGAGTTCAGCGCCCAGGACCCGATCCACGACTGGCTGGAGCGCAACGAGACCGCGGTGCAGCGCGCCGACGCGGTTCTGGCCGACGTCAAGGCCTCTCGCACGTACGACACCACCACGCTGCCCGTGGTGCTGCGCGAGCTGCGCAGCCTCGTCGCGGACGCCGGGCAGTTCACCTGAGGGCGCCGGGCGGGACGTGCGCGCGGGACCCGCGCGGGGCTGAAGGCTCAGAGCGCACGCTGGGGTTTTGGCCGGTGCGTGCTCTGGGAGTTCAGCCCGCGGTACGTCTAGAGCACACGCTGTCGAAATCGCCGGTGTGTGCTCTGTGCGTTCAGGAACAGGTCACCTTCCCCAGGCCACCGTTGACGTGTGCCGACACCCCGAGTCACGTCGCGGGGCCGCGGACCCGACCCCGCCTGCCCCGCACCGAGGCCGCCGCGTAGGCCAGGAGGTCGAGCACGCCGCCGAGCAGGAACGCCGCGGGGCCGGTGACGAGTCGCGCCGCAATCCGCTCAGCCATGACCGCAAGCTATCGTCTGCGCGATCGTGGCCACCCTGAAGACAAGCGTCACCGAGCTCCCCGAGTCGCGCGTCCGTGTGGACGCCGAGGTCCCCGCCGAGGAGGTCGAGCGCAAACTGCAGCAGGCCGCCCGTAAGCTCGGTGGCCAGCTGCGCATCCCCGGCTTTCGCAAGGGCAAGGTGCCGCCGCCCGTCGTCATGCGCCGCCTCGGCCGCGACGCGGTGTTCGACGAGGCGCTGCGCGCATCGCTGAGCGAGTGGTACATCGATGCCATCGACACCGCCGGCATCGCCCCTATCGGCGAGCCTGACATCAACTTCGCCGAGGAGGTTCCCGGCCAGGGCGAGCCGTTGGCCTTCTCGATCGAGATCGGTGTGCGACCCACCGCCACGCTCGGCGCCTACAAGGGCCTGGAGGTCGGGCGGCGCGAGCCCACGGTGGCCGACGCCGACGTCGATGCGGAGGTCGAGCGACTGCGCGACCGGCTGGCCACCCTGGATACGGTCGAGCGCCCGGCCGAAAGGGGCGACCACGTCGTGCTCGACTACCTGGGCAAGGTCGACGGCGAGCCCTTCCCGGGCGGCGAGGGACGCGACCAGCTCGTCGAGCTGGGCTCGGGGCGGCTGATCGAGGGCTTCGAGGAGCAGCTCATCGGCGCGGCGGCCGGCGACGAGCGGATCGTCAACCTCTCCTTCCCCGAGGACTACGTCCCGGAGCTCGCGGGCAAGGATGCGACCTTCGACGTCAAGGTCTCCGAGGTCAAGGCCAAGCGCCTGCCCGAGCTCGACGACGAGTTCGCCTCCGAGGCCTCGGAGTTCGACACCCTCGCCGAGCTGCGCGAGGACATCGCCGCCAAGCTGCGCCACGACGACGAGCACGCTGTCGAGCGCGAGTTCGAGCAGGCTGTGCTGGAGGCGGCCGCCAACGAGGCCGACGTCGAGCTGCCCGACCCGCTGATCCACGCTCGCGCCCACGAGATGCTGGAGCAGACGTTCTCGGCGCTGGCGCGCCAGGGGATCGGCAAGGACACGTACCTGAAGATCTCCGGCAAGGACGAGGAGGAGCTCGCCCACGAGGCCGAGCCCGACGCCGCCGCCGCGCTGCGACGCGAGGCCGTGCTGGCCGCCGTCGTCGCCGCCGAGCAGATCGAGCCCTCCGACGAGGAGCTGCTGGAGG
>JBAQGP010000472.1:0-4354 GCA_049287845.1 Solirubrobacteraceae bacterium
TTCCTGGAGACGCTGCGCGACTTCCCGTGGGGTCCGGCCCCGCGCGACGCGGTCGACCTCGGCTAACCGGTCAGCGGTCCTGCCTCGCGGGCGTCCGCGCGAGCCTGGCGGCGCATGGTGCGGGCCACGTAGTCATCGACGCTGTAGCGCTCCTCACGCCACGGGTCGCCGCGGTGGAGGTACCCGTTGCGCTCCCAGAACCCCAGTTGGTCCCGGTCGAGCAGTTCGAGCCGCTGGATCCACTTGGCCGACTTCCACAAATACAGATGGGGCACGAGCAACCGCGCCGGGCCGCCGTGATCGGACTCCAGTGGCGCTCCCTCAGCCAGGTGGGCGACGAGGGCCGGGTGCTCGGTGATGTCGGTGAGGGGCATGTTGGTCGTGTATCCGCCGTAGCAGTGAGCGAGCAGGTGGCTGGCCTCGGGCTTGGGCGTGGCCCGCTCCACGAGCGCGCGGACGTCGGCGCCGCGCCAGGTCATGCCGAACTTCGACCACCGAGTGACGCAGTGGATGTCGCCGCTCCATTCAGTCTGCGCGATCTCTGTGAACGCCTCCCAGTCCAGGACGTAGGGCTCCTCGACGGCGCCGTCGACCGAGAGCAGCCACTGGTCGGTGCTCACCCGGGGCGTCTCGCCCACGGTGAGCACAGGCCACTTGAGCGTCGGCGACTGGCCGGGCGGCACGCGATCCGGGCTGATCCCGAGCGAGGCGGCGCGGTTGCGCCCGCGCTCGCCGAAGAGACGGGGAGTGATCGGCATCCCCTGATTCTGACAACTGCGGTCCGGGTGCCCTCAGCCGGTGGCCGACTGCGAGGGCGGATCATCCGCGTCGCGCCGGCGGCGCAGCCCAGGATCCCACCGCCGCGGCGACCGCGCAAGGGGTCTTGTCTAAAAGACCGGCTGCTCGCGGTAGTCGCCCCAGACCTGCTGGAGCGTCTGCACGATCTCGCCCTCAGACACATGCGCGCGGGCGGCGTCGACCAGCAGCGGCATCAGGTTCACCTGGCCGCCGGCGGCGTCCTTGATGGCGGCCAGCGTCGTCGCGACCGCGGCCTCGTCACGATCGGCTCGGACGGCCTTGACGCGGTCGATCTGCTGTTGCTCCAGCGCCGGGTCGATGCGCAGGATCTCGGTGGCCCGTTCGTCACCCTCGGTGTAGCGGTTCACCCCGACGACGGTGCGCCGGCCGGCGTCGATCTCGGTCTGCAGCTCAAAGGCGGCGTCGGCGATCTCGCGCTGGGGGAAGCCGCGCTTGACCGCCTCGACCATCCCGCCCAGCTCGTCGATCTTTGAGAAGTAGGCGTAGGCCTGTGCCTCCAGGAGATCGGTGAGCGACTCCACGAAGTAGGCGCCGCCGAGCGGATCGATCGTGTTGGCCACCCCGGTCTCCTCGGCGATGATCTGCTGGGTGCGCAGCGCGATGCGAACCGCATCCTCGGTGGGCAGCGCCATGGCCTCGTCGTAGGAGTTGGTGTGCAGCGACTGGGTGCCGCCCAGCACTCCGGCCAGCGCCTCGATCGCGGTACGCACGATGTTGTTGAGCGGCTGCTGGGCGGTGAGCGACACGCCCGCCGTCTGTGTGTGAAAGCGCATCCGCCACGACTCGGGCTTGCGCGCCCCGAAGGTGTCGCGCAGCTCGCGGGCCCAGATCCGGCGGGCGGCGCGATACTTTGCGATCTCCTCGAAGAAGTCGATCTGGGCGTTGAAGAAGAAGCTCAATCGGGGGGCGAAGTCATCGACGTCCAGACCGCGTGCGACCGCCTGCTCGACGTACGTGAGGCCATCCTTGAGGGTGAACGCCAGCTCCTGGGCCGCGGTGGAGCCGGCCTCGCGGATGTGGTAGCCCGAGATGCTGATCGGGTGCCACCGCGGCATCTGCCCGGCGCACCACTGCACCATGTCGGTGACCAGCCGCATAGCTGGATCGACCGGGAAGCACCACTCCTTCTGGGCGATGTACTCCTTGAGGATGTCAGTCTGGATGGTCCCGCCCAGCCGCTCGGGCGCCACGCCCTGGCGCTCGGCCGCCACCACGTAGAAGGCGAGCATGATCGCCGCGGGTGCATTGATCGTCATGGAGACCGTGACCTGGTCCAGCGGGATCCCGGCAAACAGGGCCTCCATGTCCAGCACGGTGTCGACGGCGACGCCCTCGCGGCCCACCTCGCCCAGCGAGCGCGGGTGATCGGAGTCATGGCCCATCAGCGAGGGCATGTCGAACGCCGTCGAGAGGCCGGTCTGTCCCTGCTCGAGCAGGTAGTGAAAGCGCCGGTTGGTCTCCTCCGGAGTGCCGAAGCCCGCGAACTGGCGCATCGTCCACAGGCGCCCGCGGTACATCGACGGGTACACCCCCCGCGTGTACGGATACTGGCCGGGCAGCCCAATCGGGTCGTGGGCCCCGCCCACCCCGGCGGGGAGATCGCGCTCGGTGTACAGCGGCCTGATCGCCTCGCCCGAGAGCGTGGTGAAGGGCACGTCGCGCTCCGGGGTCAGACCGTACGCCGCTCGCCACTCGTCGTAGGAGACCGGAACGTTGTCCAGCACGGTCATGGCAGCCATGTTAGCCGCGAGATAGTTTGACGTCCAACTATCCAGCGCGCGGTGCCCGTGGGGGGACGGGGGGGCGTCAATGACGCCCCACAGCGGACGCCATGCAATTGCGCGGCGCGCGCTCTGGCGCGTCAGCGGGCTGACCTCCCAGAGCACACAACATGATGGACCGGGGTGTGCGCTCTGTGGCGTCGTGGACGGGAGGGGGTGGCGGCGCGCGCGAGGGCGGCGGCGTACCCCTCGAACGGGGGGTTTGGTTTCCCTCGCATCCGCTCAGGGGGTAGCGTCCCGCGCCATGTCAACGAGCCCTTCAGGACGCGTTGCGCTGGTCACCGGCGGCGCACGGGGGATTGGAGCGGCGATCGCCCGCGGCCTGGCCGAGGACGGCATGCCGGTCGTGATCGCCGACATCCGCACCGAGCAGGCCGAGGCCAACGCCCAACGGATCACCGACGCCGGCGGCCGAGCGCTGGCACTGGAGGTGGACGTCCGCAGCGCCGAGAGCGTGGCCGCGGGCGTCGAGCGCGCGCTGCAGGAGTTCGGCCAGGTGGACGTCCTCGTCAACGTCGCCGGCTGGGACGAGCTCAAGCCGTTCGTGGACTCAGACGAGGAGTTCTGGCAGGAGGTGCTGGAGGTCAACTTCAAGGGCGGCCTTCGCTTCACCCGTACGCTGCTGCCGGCGATGATCGAGCGCCGCTGGGGACGGATCGTCAACATCAGCTCCGACGCCGGGCGCGTCGGCTCCTCGCTGGAGTCGGTCTACGCCGGGGCCAAGGGCGCGATCATCTCCTTCACCAAGACCGTCGCCCGCGAGACCGCTCGTCTCGGCGTGACCGCCAACATCGTCTGCCCCGGCCCGACGGACACCGAGATGCTCCGTGACGTCGCACAGGCCCACCCCGACGCCGACAAGGTGCTGGAACGTCTCGCCCGCGCCGTGCCCATGAAGCGGCTCGGGCAGCCCGAGGACGTGGCGCACGCGGTGCGGTTCTTCGCCTCCGAGGGCGCGGGGTACATCACCGGCCAGACGCTCTCAGTGAGCGGTGGCCTGACGATGGCCTGAGTAGGCTCCGCAGCGTGTCGGACCGTCCGCTGAAGGCGCTGGTGACCGGCGCCGCGCACCCGGGTGGGATCGGCGCGGCGATCGCGCAGCGGTTGATCGCGGACGGCCTGGAGACGGTGACGCTCGACCGCCAGCCGGGGTGCACGTTCCAGGTCGACCTGGTGACCGACGAGCTGCCGACCCTTGATGACGTCGACGTGCTCATCTCCAACGCCGGGTTGCCGACGATCGTCGGCGGCGCGCACTCGATGGACCTCGAGCGCTGGGAGCGCGACCTCTCGGTCAACCTGACCGGGAGCTTCCGCGTCGTTCAGGCCTGCCTGCGCGGGATGCGCGAGCGGCGCTTCGGCCGCATCGTGGTGATCTCGAGCTTCGCGGCCCGCTTCGGCATGCCCGCCCAGGTCGCCTACAGCGCCAGCAAGGCGGGCCTGATCGGCATGGTGAAGACGGTGGCCGCCGAGAACGCCGGGCTCGGCATCACTGCCAACGCGATCCTTCCCGGGCTGGTGGCCAGCGCCGGCGTCAAGTCGATGCCGCCGGAGATCATCGACGCCTGGATGCAGCGGATCCCGACGGGCCGGATGGTGGAGCCCGCCGAGATCGCGGCCGCCGCGGCGTACCTCGCGTCACCGGCCGCGGGCAGTGTCACCGGCCAGGAGCTCCTCATCGACGGGGGCATGACGCTCAACCTGCTGTCGGTCACCAGCAGCGTCGCCCGCGGTCTCCCCGCGCAGTCGTGACC
>JBAQGP010000473.1:0-17439 GCA_049287845.1 Solirubrobacteraceae bacterium
CGTCTGCACCGCGCGATCGCGAAGCGCGCCCAGCTCGGCCGCATTGTCCGCGCACGTCTCGCGCCGGCCGGTGGGCGCGTACACCTGACCCGAGCACAGGATGCGAACGCCATCAATGGACTCCTCCGCCGGCTCGATAAGGCGGGGCTCCCGGCGAATCGTCTGCGCGCCGTCGCCGGCAAGGCCCTCAGGACGAGGCCTGTGAGTCTCTCATCGGTACTGTGAGGGCGACCGTCGCGGTGCGCCTCTCCCACCGCCCGTAGAGCGTTCGGGTCGAGGACGAGGCGCTCCCGGTGCAGCCCGATGCCGCTGTGGTCAGCTCTCACCGTCGGTGAGCCCTGTCGGCTTCGTGCCCACGGGCGATCTAGTCAGCCGGCAACGTGCCCCCTAGGGCTTCCTGCTGATGCGGCGTTCGCCGGCCTGCTTTCAGTCTGGCCGCCATCCACCCCGGTGGTCTCCTGCAGATCGGACTCGATCTGCTCGAGGCTCCGACCCTTGGTCTCAGTCACGAACTTCGCCACGAAGGCACAGGCGATTCCACAGATCACCGCATAGCCCAGGAACACGGGACCCGGCCCGAGGCTGCTGAGCAGCGAAGGGAAGGTGACCGAGACGACGAAGTTCGCTCCCCATTGCAGAGACACTGCGACGCCCATCGCGGCTCCACGGACGCTCAGCGGCAGGACCTCCGGCAGCATCACCCACACCACGGGTCCCCACGAGACCGCGAAGGCGACAATGTACGCCGCCAGGCACGCCAAGGTCAGGATCGCCGCCGGGTCACCGGGATGCTTGGGAGTGGCCAGAATCGCGGAGCCGATCCCGAGGACGGCCAGGCTCGTTCCCATCCCGACGACCCCCCACAACAACAGCGGCTTGCGCCCGGTTCGATCGATGACCCTGACCGCCACCACGGTCGCGGCCACCATCAGCACGCCGATGATGATGTTGGCGTAGATCGCGCCCTGGTTGCCGTAGCCGACCTTGGTGAGAGTCGTGGGTGCGTAGTAGACGATCGTGTTGATGCCGATGAACTGCTGGAACACGGCCAGGCCGATCGCGACCAGGAGCGCTGGGCGCACCCATTTGGCGCCGAGCTCGCGGATGTCGGCGTCGCTCACCTGCTCTTCCACATCGCGGATGGCACCGATCTCGCGTTCGGCCGGCTCATCCGGCCGTACTGACTCCAGCACGTCTCGCGCCTGATCTTCCTCCCCGGTATGGACCAGGAAGCGCGGCGTCTCGGGCATGAACGCCATGCCCACGAGCAGCGCCAGCGAGGGCACGATGGCGGCTCCGAGCATCACCCGCCACGCTCCCGAGGAAGCCAGCGCCGCGTTGACGATCGAAGCCACGAGGATGCCCACCACCACCATCAGCTGATTGAGCGAGCTGATCGCACCCCGGATCTTCGTGGGCGCGATCTCTGAGAGGTAGATCGGCACGGCCAGCGACGAGCATCCCACGGCCAAGCCGAGCACGAACCGCGCCACGATCAGGACGCCGACTCCGGGAGCCAGAGCTGACCCAAGGGCGCCGACGGTGAACACGACACCCGCGATGATGATCAACCGCCTTCGTCCCCAACGATCAGACAGAGGGCCGGCCAGCGCGGCTCCGACCAGCGCACCCAGCAACAGCCCAGAGACGATCGCTCCCTCGGTGAACGGGGTGACATGGAACGCCTTCGTGATGAACAAGATGGCGCCCGAGATCACGCCAGTGTCGTAACCAAAGAGAGCCCCACCGAGCGCGCCGAAAAAATAGATGCGGCGATTCGAACTCACGTCACCTCCCTCTAAACAGTGAGCCGGACGCGACTACTACGTCGCCGTTTGTACCCGCCCCTCCCTTGGCGCAAACCGAGCTCGTTGCTCGGGCGCGTCGGTGCCGCTAGTGGTCAGTCACCGAGTAGTAATCGCCACTCCGGTGCATGCATCTGCCGCCAGCGGCACCAGAATGCAGCCACACCGCAGGAACGCCACGGGTACCGGGCCGCCCAACCTCAAGTAGCGATCGGACGATGCGTTCACATCGGCACACGTCGTCGAATAAGACTGACAACGCGCGCTGTGCCTCGCGAGCGCCAGCACAACTCTGTTTAGCGTGGGCCGCTGCGCATTGATCGAGACGAAGCAGCGATACGGGCATGGCCCCTGCAGGCGTCAGGGATTGCGCCTATCTGAGTGAATGCTCGTGGCCGCGAGTTCAGAGCTCGAGCCTTCATGCAAGCGCCCCTTCATGGGCGCCGTCGTGGACCGGGCCGATCGATCGGAGGACATCACGGTCGAGGGGATCATCACTGACCGGGCGGACAGATTTCTGATAAGCTGGACAGAAGATGACTCCACCGGTCGTCGCATCGTGGTGGGGATCGGCTCAAACCGGGTGCAGCGGGCCCAGGTGACGATCGTCCGCGGATCCAGGGGGATCGAGATCCGCCTCAGTCCCGGAGGCTTGATCGCGGATCTGGTCCTCAACACGCTGGTGATCGCGCGCCGGGTGCACCGGGTGCTCGTCAACGCGCCGGGGTTCCGAGCACCGTCGTAGAGCGAGGCCACACGGTGATACGTCAGCCCTCGTCAGCGCGTCGTCGCGCAATCCGGCTGTTGGCCGGCCTACTCCTGCCGCTCATCTTCGTGGTGCTCCTCCAGCTGTTGGGGAACGCCACGAAGGCGCTGGCGATCACCGAAGGGATCCCCCTGCTTTGGGTGATCGCCTACGGGATCTGGCGCCGACGGATCGAGCCAGTCGGGGCGACTGCGGTCGCGGGATACGGGGCCGCGCTGCTGTTGACGATCGCTCTGGGGGGCAGCCCGTTGCCGCTGGAGCTGCACCGCGCGCTGTTTCCCGGCGTGGTGGGGCTCGCGTGCCTGATCTCGCTGACCGCGCGGCGCCCGTTGCTGGAGATCGCAAAAAACAGGATTGCCGAGAAAGGACCCGAAGCGACAGTCCAGGGCCGGCCTCAGCTTGTGGCCCCAGACGCGCACCACGCGCTCGCCGTGCTGACAGCGATCATCGGCGTAACCATGAGCGCCGATGCTGTCGCGCAGGTCACGCTCGCTCTCACCGTTTCCGCCGCGACCTTCGGGGTCGCCGCCCACATCGCCGCCTGGGTGATTATCGGCGCCGGCTTGGCCGTCTGCGGCCTGTTCTTGCGTGGGACGATCCGGCGCGATCGCGAGCGTGTGAGGGCATCAAGTCCAGAGTCGACGCCCTCCACAGAGCCGACGTCCCCGCTGGGCGAGCGCACAGAGATGCCAAGGTGAACTCGTTCGGCGGCAAGCTTGCGGTGGTGACGGGCGGCGGCGCGGGCATCGGCCGGGAACTGGTCCGCCAACTCGTGACGGACGGGTGCTCGGTTGCGACCTGCGACTGCAACGCCGACGCGATCGCGGATGCCGCGACGATCACGCAGTCAACCGCCGCGGACGGTGTCCGCGTCAGCGGCCACACCTGCGACGTCTCCGACGAGGCACAGCTTCAGCGGTTCCGCGACGAGCTCCTGCAGCGCCACGCGGCCGATCACGTCGACCTGGTGTTCAGCAACGCCGGCATCGGTGGCGGCAGCAGCTTCGTGACCGGAAGCCGGGAGGAGTGGGAGCGGACATTCGCGGTCGACTGGTGGGGTGTGTACTACTGCGCGCGGACGTTCCTGCCGCTACTGGTCGCAAGCGGCGAGGGCGTGCTCGTCAACATCAGCAGCGTGAATGGCCTTTGGGCGAGCCTGGGCCCGGGCATGCCCAATACCGCCTACGCCACCGCCAAGTTCGCCGTCAAAGGCTTCACCGAGGCGCTGATCGAGGACCTGCGTACGCACGCGCCGCAGGTACGGGTCGCGGTCGTGATACCCGGGCATGTGGGCACCGACATCATCGCCAACACCCGCCGCGCCCACGGCCGCCCCGAGCCAAACGCGACGCGCAGCTTCGGGAGCTCATCCCGCCTGAGGCTCAGGCGAAATTGATCCGGACCGGTGCGCTGGCCGAGGGCGCCTCACCCGAGGACGTGCGCCAGCTGCTGGTGCGATCCGAAACCGAGTTCCGCGAGAAGGCACCGCTCAGCGCAGCGGCCGCGGCCACCACCATCCTCGAAGGGGTAAAAGCAGGCGCCTGGCGGATACTCGTCGGCGAAGACGCCAAGACACTCGACGCCGCAGTGCGCGCCCAACCGGAGGACGCATATGACTACCCTGTCCTAGCCAAGATCGCGGCGACGGCGCGATTCACCAACCGGCGGGCCGAGGACGCGCCAGACGAGCGCCGGTAGAACGAGAACCCCCGGCGCCTGCGGGCTGCTCAGCGCTTCAGCGTGATGACCTTTGATGAGGTCGTGGTCGACTCTCCCATTGGCGTGAATCTGGCTTGTACCGTGAGCCGTTGGCGCTTGGCGTGCTTGAGCATCGACCGGCCGCGGGGAGTGAGCTTGACCTTGACCTTGACCGGTCCCGCCTTCTTGATCGACTCGCTGACCGATGCGACGAGCACCTTCCTGGGCTTGCGGTGGTTGGCGGTTCGGGCGGGCCTGGTGATGTAGTACCAGTCGATCACCAGCTTCCCCGTCGACGGGGCGTCGAACGTGAATGTGTAGCCGGCGTTGTGCAGCAGCTTGGCGATCCTCGACTGTGCTCCCCGTGGTGACAGCACCGCGGCCAGCGCGGCCTTGACCTTGGCTCTTGACGGGCCTGGCGGGAGCGCGGGCGCTGGCGGGCGGGGGCTGGTGGTCGTCGGGATCGGTGACGCCGTTACGGGCGGGCCGGTGCCGAACTTGGCCTCGGTGGCCGGCGTGATGGTCAGGCTTCCGCTGGCCTGTCCCAGGGTTGGATGGGTCGCTGTCACGGTCACGGTGCCAGACGTATCGGGCCGCGAGCGGATAAAGCCGCCTCCCACTCCGCCGTAGGCAGCAAACGAGAACGGGTTCTCGGCGATCAGGGTTGCCGGTCCGGTCAGTGCCAGCGTGACGTCCCCGGTGCCGTAAGGACGCTGATTGCCGTAAGCGTCCAGGGCCCGGAACGTGAAACGAGTCATGTCGTTGCCGTCACCTGCGATCGAGGCATCCTCGATGTTGAGCACGAGCCGATCCCGCGTGGTGTCGGAAGCCATTTGCAGCGTCCCGATCAGCTGCGATTTCAGATAACCGTCGATGCGCAGCTCCGGCGAGCCGGCTGCGTTGACTGTCAGATCGACGATCACTGGGGGATGGGACAGGCTCGCATAGTCCTGAGCGTCTGGCGTTCCGGTGGCGAAATGCTGGCCGGCAACGTAGATCTCCAGCCGGTCGCAGTTGGTGGCGATCATCGTCCCCGGACCAGGGCCGCTGGCTGGGGAGCTAGAGCCGAAGTCCCAGAAGAACACGGGCAGGATGACGGGCGTGACCGTCGGGTCCGACTGAGAGCGGTAGAACGCCGCGCCGGGCTTGGGCACACGGAACGTGTCGAGCACCCCGGCCCATTTGATGTTGTGCCAGATGCGATTGCCGCCGTTGAGCGATGCATAATCGATGCCCGCCCACCCGAGGAGCCCGGCATAGGCGGTGTTGGACTGGGCGATGTTGTGTACCTGGGCGTGCATCTTGCACTGAATGGCGAGCGTCGCCTCGGTGTCGACCCAGCGGTACAACGGCGCGCCATCTAACGCGCCGACCGCCTCGCTGACGATGTAGGGCACGCCCGGGACCGGCGGCCGGAGGGTTGCGTTACCGTTTGAGGAGTCGTAGTTGTCGTAGGCGAACACGTCCTCTGCCCAGCCCGTGGTCGACTGATTGGTCATCGCGCCGGTGGTCTGGCGCGTCCCATCCAGGCTGTAGACGAGTTGGCGGGCCTGGGCGTACAGCGATGTGTAGTTCGCAGTCTCGTTCAGGCGCGTGGCCCACACGATCACCGATGGCCGGTTGCGATCACGGATCACCATGTCGTGCACGTTCTGGAGCACCAGCGCCTGGAAGGCCGCGTCCCCCATGTACTGCCACCCCGGCGGCTCTTCCCACACCATCAGCCCCAGCTCGTCGCAGGCGTCCAGGAAATAGGGTGACTGGGGGTAGTGCGAGCAGCGCACCATGTTGCAGTTCAGCTCGTTGCGCAGCAGCTCAGCGTCGCGTCGCTGCAGGCGCTCGGCCGCGGCCATGCCCGTGTAGGGAAACAGCTGATGGCGGTTGAGACCGAAGACCTCCAGCCGCTGGGCGTTGAGGTAGAAACCGTCGGTCTGGAACGTCGCTTGGCGGAAGCCGATCGTCACCGTAAACCCGTGGGACACGCCGCTGGCCGTCAGGGTCGTCTGGATCTGGTAGAGCTTGGGCGTGTCCGGGGACCACAAGGTCACGCCGCTGAGACCGGTCATGCTGAGCGTCGCCACCGTTTCGCCCGCCGTAGTCACTCGTACGCTGCCCGAGACCGCCCCCAGCTGGTTTGCCCCATCGAGCACGGCAGCGCTGAGCAACACCGGCCCTGACGGCACGCTGGCAGCATCGATCGTGAACTGGACGTCGACTCCGGGATTGGCGCTGAGCACGTTGGTCGGCTTGGCGAACACGTCGGAGATGAAGACCTCGGGGACGATCCGCAGCACGGCGTCGCGGTAGATCCCTCCGGGCTGCAGGTAGTCGACCGATGGAGCGCCGTTGGCATTGCCGTCCGGTGGCACGTCGAGCCAGCGCGCATCGACAACCACGGCCAGCACGTTGTCACCGGCGACCAGCCGGGGGGTCAGCTCGACCGACCAGGGCAGGTAGCCGCCCTGGTGCTCAGCGATCTGAACCCCTCCTACGTAGACCGTGGCGCTCGTCATCACGGCCTGGAAATCGACGAACACGGGGCCACCCGCGACCGCCGACTGATTGATGTGCTTACGGTAGATCCACACCTGTTCCCAAGAGCGGTGATCCCAATCACCCCACGAAAGAGGGGTTACCGTATGCGGGAGTGTCACGTTGGCAAAGCCACTCTCAGAGTAACCGGGCGCCTCGGACCCAGTTACATACAAGCCCCCGAAGAGCCAATCCTGGTTGAACGTGTACGTCCCGCCGGAACGTGAGACGTCCGGCGAGGTCGCCGCCCGTGCCGGCGCAGGATTCCCGTCGATGCCGTAGGCCAATGCCACGGCGCCGACCAGCCCAGCCTGCAGCGCGGCCCGCCGCGTCAGTGTCAGCTCTGCCAGCGCGCGATGGTCCGTTCGTCGATCACCGTCCCGCCGCTCGCTTCCCCTGAGCACCGCCACAATCTATCAGGGCCTAACGCTGCCCCGGCCTGCTGGCGCCAGTCGCCGGATCCACCGTTGACCCTCGAAACTTGCCTGGGCAGGGGCCCATGAGGCGCCCCACAATGCACGCAGCCGCTCGCAACCGCGTGTGTTTTTGGAGGCGTCCGCTCGCGCGGCGGGGCGTTACGGTCAGGAGCCGTGCGGTCCGCCCGATCGCACGGACCTCGCGGCCGCCCCGACCCGTAGCGGATCTGTGGGCTTTACCGATGTCACGCGTGTTCCTGGGCGTGCGCTTGGCGCCACGCTGGGGTGCGCGCTGGTGGTTGGTTCGGTGGTGGGGTGTGGCGGCGGGCGTCGATTGCCCCGGCCCGCCAGCGGGTCGATCCCGACCGCCGGTTGCGTCGCCGAGCCGCTCGCACTCGCTCCGCTTCCTCAGGAGGTCGGCGTGTATCGCGCCGGCTCGCTGATCCTGGCCGTGGGCGACGACTTGGCGCAGCACCCCGGGGAATGGCCCGGCCATCGGACGTCGGGCAGCGAGGCGATCGCGGTGCTGGCCGGCAGTCGGCCCACGGTGCTCAGCGTCGACGGCGCTTCGCGGGGTCGCTTCTCGCTGCAGTTCACACCGTTCGGCCGGGGCCATCCGTCCCCGGTGTTGTCTGACGGCCGGGGTGCCGTGCGCTTCCCCGCGTGCTCTGGGCGCTTGCACCGCTTCGGTGGTGCAGTGCTGTTCACGGGCAGCGGATGTGCGCGACTGCACGTCGATCAGCCTGGAGTTCCGGGGCTCCCGATGCTGATCCCCGTCGGTAACACGCTGCGCGGCTGTCCGCAGGAGGGGCCAATGCAGACGCTGGGTGCGGCGGCATCGCCGTTTCTCGGTGTCTCCTGTCCGGTTCCCAAGTCGATCGCGTGCGACCGTGTCGGGATCGGCGTGCACCTGCGCCGCGCGGCCACGCTGGTGACAGTCCAGGTCGCCGGTCGGCTCGTGACGCTCAGCCCACCACTGGATCCGCCAGACGACCTCTGGCTCGGCTACCTGTTTCACGCGGGTCTGAGGCGCGGGCCGTTGAAAGTGGGCCTCCCAGGCGCAGGCCATCTGGGGACCGGCAGCCCAGGGGTTTACCCGCGGGTCCGCGTGACCGCATTCTTCCCCGACGGACGCGCCGCCACGCGGAGCGAAATCGTTCAGCTTCACCCCGGGTTCGGATGAGACCGATGGCTCGATGCCAGCCGGCGACGACGCCCAGGGCGTAGGGGGCCTGTCCGCGCGCGGGAGCGCAAGGCCAACGACCCGGATCTTGATGCGGTAGGTAGCGGGTGAGCCTTGTAACGCGGGTGGCCGATTTCGGCAATTAAGGGTTGTGAGCCCATCGATCCGGCAACCGGAGCGCAAGGTGGCTACGTGCACGACGAACTCGTCGTTCGGGGAGGTGTATCGAGCGAACATTGGCGCGGTAAGCGGGTTCTTCGCGCGCCGGTGCTCTGATCCGCAGGTGGTCGCTGATCTGACGTCGGAGACCTTTGTTCGCGCAATCGCGTCCTATCGGCGTTTCGATCCCGGGCGGGGGACCGCTCGCGGGTGGCTGATCGGGATCGCGCGCAACGTGTTTCGCCGCCACCTCAGCAGCATCGCGGAGGATCGAGCGGTGATCCAGCGGTTTGGCAGCCGGGTGGTGCTTGGCGAGGACGACGTCGAGGAACTGGCGGCGCGGATCGACGCTCAGAGTGCCGCCCGGGCGCTGCTTGCGCGCACGGCGGGCTTTCCTGAGCTCGAGCGTGTGGCACTGGAGCTCGTTGACGTGATGCAGATGTCACCCAAGGAGGCCGCAGCCATCGTGGATGTCTCCGCGGGCGTGCTGCGCGTGCGGCTGTTTCGCGCGCGGGCGCGGTTACGAAAGGAAGGGATCGATGGGGTTTGACGATCGACTATGGATCTATCTGGTCGAGGAGCACGATGCTCACCGGGTCGCCGGGCCGGCGCAGCCGTCTGGGCGCCGGCCGCCGGTGGCGGTGCGGGGCGTAGCGGCAGGCGTGGTCGTGCTCGCGGTCACGGTGGCATGCGTGCTCGTGCTCGCACAGCCCTCCGGGCACTCGGCGTGGGCTAGGCAGGTGATACAGCGGGCCGAGGACGTGCTCTCGCCGACGCCGTCGCCGCACACGATCCTGCACGTGGTGGCCACCCAGACCGAGAGCGCACGGGCTTTGCGAGACGGCCCCAGCGTCTCGTTCTTGTCAGAGGAAGGGTGGCTGCAGCAGGGGCCGCCCTGGAACCGGCGCGTGATCGTGCACCCGGGCGGCGGCCCAGTGCTCGAGCAGGGAAGCGACGGCCAGACCTACAACATGACCAGCAACGCGCTGTATCCCGGGCCGCAGATCCCGAACGGCAAGCCCCACTACACCCTGCTGCCTGGCGCGAAACCGGGCAGCTACCGCCTACGCGTCAAGAAGCCCCACGGGGTCGACACCAGCACGATCACTGCCGCCGAGGCAAAGGCGATCCGCGACGGCACCCAAACGGTCTCGTGGGCGATCACCTGGAACGGCCACGTCCAGCAGCTCCAACCCCTTGTCATGCCATCTCGTCGGCAGATACAGGTCCTGTCAGCGCAGCAGCCCAACCCCTCGTCTGTGGCCTTCGCGGCCCAGCTGCACGGCTTGCTCTTCTCAGGCCACGCCCGCGTGACCCGGGTCACTACCGCCGACGGTAGGCCGGCGATCGAGATCGCGTCGGTGCATCCTCAGTCCGGACCGCGCACGACCTACTACGTCAACCCCAACACCTACGCCCCGATTGAGCTTGACCGCTACGGCTACGAGAGCCCAAAGGACGTCACCCGGGTTCGCTTCAGCGTCTACCAGACACTCCCGCTCGCCGGTCATCAAAGGCTGCTGCGCTTTACCACCCCAGCAAACGCGCGGATCGACCGCGTGCCCGCCGACTACTACCGCTGGCAGGTGCTCACTCCGTTTTGATCGTTGGAGACCGCGTTCGCTTGGGGACGATCAGGGTCGCCGCTCGCACGGCTGTCACCGCCGCTCGGAAGGGTCCGCTGGTGGATGGGCATCTGCGACGAGGGCCGCCTTTCCGCGCGCCTTGCGGGGAAGGCGGCTACCGGCGACTGAGCATCGAAACGCGCATCGTTTTGGGGTTGGCGACCCCGTCGGACGGAGCTATGATCGGTCGGCGCGCAGGGCGCGACCGGTCCGCGGAGAGGGCGAAGCCCACCTGAACCTTGGCTGTGCTTGTGTCGGTGTCTCCTTTCCGGCCCGAGATTGCGGACTCCGGGCGCGAACGGAAGGAGGCCTCTGTGCCACCTCGCGGTCTTCCCGGTAACGCCAATCTGGAGCAGCTGAAGAACGGCGCCAAGTCGTTTCAGCGAGCAGTCCGCGCCGGCGATGCCGGCGCTGCCGAGGTTGTGCGCGAGTTCCACCCCCGGCTCGCTGCCGCGCGTCCGGGGTCTCTCGAGCTGGCCGGGTTCACCCGCGCCGACGCCTTGCTGGTCGTCGCGCGCCGGTATGGCTTTCCGAGCTGGGCGAAGCTCAAGGCGCACCTCGAGTTGGTGGAGCGCTACGCCCGCTCTCCACATGAGCAGCCGGTCGGCGAGCCGCTCGCCGACGACCAGGCGGTCATGGACGAGTTCTTGCGGCTGGCGTGCCTGACCTACGGCGACGATGACCCGGACCGGTTCCGGCGCGCGGAGCTACTGCTGCAGGAGCACGAGTGGCTGGCGCGCACGAGCATCCACACGATCGCCGCGACCGGTGAGGTTGACGCCGCACGCGAGCTGCTGAAGCGGGACCCGTCCCAGGCGTCGCTGGTGGGCGGTCCGCACGGCTGGGAGCCGCTGCTCTATCTGACCTACTCGCGGGTGCCTCTTGGTGCCGGCTGCTCGGGGGTTGCGGTGGCGCGGTTGCTGCTGGCGCACGGTGCCGATCCGAACGCCGGCTTTCTGTGGGAGGGGCTGATCCCGCCGTTCACTGCGCTGACCGGCGCTCTGGGCGGCGGCGGCACCATCCCGAAGCATCCGGAAGAGCTCGCGCTGGCCCGGCTGCTGTTGCAGGCGGGCGCTGACGCGAACGATGGGCAGGCCCTCTACAACCAGGGCTGGGGCCCACACCCGGGCGAGGACTGGCTCGATTTGCTGTTCGAGTTCGGGCTGGGCGCCGGCGACGGCGGCCCGTGGCGGCGACTGCTCGGCGAGCGGCAGGACTCACCCCGAAAGATGCTCGAGGACCTGCTGATCGCCGCCGCCAGTCACGGGCTCACCGACCGCGTCCGTCGGCTGCTCGCCCGCGGGGTCGATCCCGAGGGGCGCGAGATAAGGCACCCGATCTATCGGGGACGCTCGCCGGTCCAGGAGGCGGCCCTCAACGGGCACATGGACATCGTCGCCCTGCTGGTCGATGCGGGCGCGTCCTGGGAACGCGACGCGGTCGATGAGCTGGTCGCGACCGCGATGTCCGGCGACCGCCCGGGGGTGCAGCGGCTGCTGGCGGCCGGGCCCGGCCTGAGCCGGCGCGCGCTCGAGCGCTGCCCCGACCAGCTGGTCCGCGCGGCCGAGCAGGACAGCTACGAGGCGGTCTCGGTGCTGATCGAGCTGGGATTCGATGTCAACGCGCGGTCGCGGACCGCCCCGCTGCACGAGGCCGCGATGCGCGGCAACCTGCCCATGATCCGGCTGCTGCTCGACCACGGCGCCGACCCGAACATCCACGACACCGTCTACGACGCGACGCCGGCCGGCTGGGCCGAGCATCACGGCCAGCGCGAAGCGCAACAGCTGCTCGAGGCGCTCGAGCGACCCGCGCGTGCGACCCCGGCGACCGACGAGGCGGACCGCTCAGCCCCAGCCTCGCAGCCGGGAGCTGCGATGCGGACGGTGACGGCCGCGTTCACGGCCGTATCGGAGGGACGGTTCGATGAGCTCGGATCGATGCTGGCTGCCGAGATCGACTGGCAGGGCCTCCCTGATGAGGACGGCCAGATCCCCCGCTGCCGTGGACGCGACCAAGCGCTTGAGCGGATGCGAATCGGCCTGCTCGCCAACAGCGAGGTGTCCGTCAGCGCGTTCGTCGAGCAGGGCGACCGAGTGATCGCGCACGTGCACCGTGACGCTGACGAGGTCGGGCCGCCTGAGCGGTTCCTCGTCGCCGAGGTCCACGACGGGCAGATCACCAAACTGCGCGGCTACGCGACCGAAACCGAGGCAGAAGAAGCGCTACATGCCGGCTCGCCGCCGGACGGCTCACCAGACTCCGACCTGCGTCAGCACGCGACGAGGGAGGCCAGATGAGCCAGCCGATCGTGAGCCTGGGTCCGCTGTTGTTGGCGGAGCCGGACGCTCCGTCATACCTAATGCTCGGCGAGCGGCGGGGAGATGCCTAAGCGCCGGCGCAGTTCGGCCATCGTCGCCATCCGCCCACCTTGGATCGACCGTGCTTGCACACGCCACTCGCGTTCTTGATCGCGCAACTCCGCGGCATCGTCGAGCCGCCCCTGCTCGACTGCCAGGTCCTTGGCCACCTTTATTTCCCCCAATCGCTTGGCGAACTCGTGGCGATCGTTCTGAGCCCTGGCGCGGGCGCGCTCGATGCTGCCCCACAACTCATCGACGTCGAGCCCGAGCTCAGTGAGAGCCTCCGCGGCGGGCGTGTATGGCACACAGAACAGGGCGAGCAGCAGATCGCCGAGGTCCGGTGCCCGGCCGAGGTCCGCGCGGATCTCCTCACCCAGCGGTTTGAGCAGTACCGGGAGGCCGTCAAGCCATCCGGGATCGATCGCCGGTCCCGGTCCGCTCGACGTCGGCTCATCAGTCGCAGGGCGGAGTGATCCGGTGCGAACGATCACCTCGTCGCGAAGGTCGGGCAGGTCGACGTCGCAATCCACCATTATTCGCACCGCGACACCCTCGTCATCGCGTATCAGTCCGAGCAGGATGTGCTCGGTAGCGATGTAGTCGTGGCCCAGCGAAAGCGCCTCGCGCAGCGCCATCTCCAGCACCTGCTTCGCCTGCGGCGTGAATGGGATCTGCCCCGAGCTCGGCTCCTCGCCGGCGCCGACAATCCTCACCACGTGCGCACGAACCTGCTCGATGGTGACCCCAAGCGACGAAAGCACGCGCGCGGCCAGACCCTGCTCTTCGCGTAGCAGCCCGAGCAGGAGGTGCTCGGTACCGATGTAGCCGTGCCGGAGATCTCGGGCCTCCTCGTGGGCGAAGACAACGACCTGGCGAGCTCGCTCGGTGAATCGTTCAAACACCCCTCAAGACTCCCAGCCCGGGCGACGCCTTACAAGTCGAACCAGCAGAGCCGACTTGCACGTTGAGTCACGTTGGGACAAGACGTGACTCACGCGCCGTGATCGGCCCGTTGAGGAGTTTCTAGGCCAAAGTCGCTGGTCCGTCTACGCCGCGGCGCGTCCCGCGCCGAGACGTTGCCGCGCGGCCGCGCGATCGACGCCGAGCGCGGCGATCAGCTCGGCGGCGGGATCTGGCGGACCGAGCTCGAGGACGGTGAGGAGCACCTGTTGCGGGAAGACGTGGTCGCCACGGCGTATCTCTTTGTACGATTCCTCCAGCGCTGCCTTGGCTGCGGGTGTCATTGGCAAACGGTCCCGCAAGACGGCTTTGAGCGTCGGCCTCGACGGACGTTTGACGGGCTCATCGATCGGTATCGGTGGTGCGTTGAACGCACCGCCGATGCCGACTGCGGCGAGCGCATCGTGATCCATCGCGTCGAGCGCGTCGCGGGCTGTCTGTAGGTCGCATCCGAGGGCCTGCGCCAGGACTGGTTCCCTGAGCAGCCCGAGTATCAGGTGCTCGGTGCCGACCTTGCGGTCACCGCGGCGCCGTGCTTCCTCGCGAGCGTCGATGTACGTGCTCCAGGGGAGATACCAGTCGGCTGGTTTCGAATGCTTGGTCATCGGAGTCGCTTTCCGTATTTGGCGTGGACTGATTGGCGGGTGACGCCGAGCGCGTCACCGATCTGCTGCCAAGACCACCCCTGCTGGCGGGCGGTCGTGACGTGGTCCGCCTCGACCCGTTCCGCGAGCCGGTGCAGAGCTAGAGCGTCGCGGAGCCCCAGCGACGGGTCGTCGGACACGATCGCGGAGGCGATGTCTTGGGCATTCATGTTGTCAGTCTAGATTGACAACAGACACTTTGTCAACCCAAACTGACGCCGCGTCGTCTCGGGACGATGCGTTCTCCGACCGACGAACGCGCGGCAGGTCGTCCGTTTGTTCAGGCGCCGCGCACTTGTCACGCTGCTGCGTGGGGGACGCGGGCACGTGGATACGATGAGCTGCAGTGACACCGGTCGGCGGAGAGGACCAGCTGGAGCGGCTGCTGGCTGAGCAGATCGCGTACTACCGAGCGCTCGCTGGCGAGTATGACGACCACGGGCTTGACCTGCCCGGGGGTGAGGAGCTGCTCTCGGCGCTCGATGCGTTCCGGCCGGAGGGCGATGTCCTTGAGATCGCGTGCGGCCCTGGGTTCTGGACAGACAGGCTGCTGCGTCACGCGACAAGCGTGACCGCGCTTGACGCGGCTTCGGAGATGCTCGCGATCGCGTCCGCGCGAATCAATGACGAGCGCGCGCGGTTCATGCAGGCGGACGTGTTCAGCTGGCGACCGGATCGGCGGTACGACGTGGTGTTCTTCGGCTTCTGGCTCTCCCACGTGCCGCCCGAGCGATTTGATTCCTTCTGGTCGCTGGTCCGCGATTGTCTCGCACCACATGGTCGTGTCTTCTTCGCTGACGATGGCTACCGCACCGCTGAGGAGCTGATCGAAGGCGAGCGCTCGTCGACGATCCGCCGGCGGCTCACCAATGGGACGGCGTACCGGGCCGTGAAGGTGCCTTACACCACCAGCCAGCTTGAGGCACTCCTATCACGGCTCGGCTGGGGGGTGACTGTCACCGCCACATCGGGACCGTTCTATTGGGGATCCGGCCACGTGCGTGGGCCGTCGGGTGACGTTCGCTGAGCGTTTCCGCGCGGACAGGTATGCGACTCGACTGGAAACGACCCCGCTGCCGTTCAGCTTTGGGTGGGCCTGGAGTTTGGTACCCACGGAGACGAGCAGCTAGCGCAGGGCAGAGCGAGCCCATTGTTCCTGATCCATGCGCCACTGGCATTCGATCCCGATCTCGCCGGGCGTCTCGATCTCGTCGGGCATCTCGGCGAGTAGCCGGAAGCCAAGCCGCCGCGGCACGCCGGCACTCGCGACGTTCGCCTTGTCATGATGAATCTCGACATGCGTGATGCGGGGCAGCCTCAACGCTGTGTCGGTGAGCAGCCGCGCGGCGGTCGTTGCCAGGCCGCGCCTGGTGAAGTGCGGGTGAACCCAGTAGCCGAGCTCAAGACCGTCGCAGGCGATCCGCCGGTGCAACCCGCAGCCGCCCACCACACGGCCGTCCAGGAACATGCCCAGGACCACGTCCCCGCCGGCCAGCCAATCCCGCTCGAACCCGATCAGCATCGACCGGCGTTGCTCGAGCGTCGACGGCTCTCCGGCAACCCATGCCATCCACGGGCGCAGGTGCTCGCGGCTCTCGGCAACCGCATCAGAGAGCACCAAGGCATCCTCGGGCAACCACCGCCGCAGAAGCAGTCCCCTCGGACCGGGCAGCCGCTCGGGCAGAAGCTCCTCGCCGGTTGGCATCCCGTCAACCTACCCACAGCGCGGGCGTTCGCTGCAGTGCGCCGAGTTGCGAACCGTCTGCCGGGCTCGAAGTACTGTCTGCCGCGTGCTCGGAAGAGATCGTGACGACGCGCTGGACCAAGTCGGCGTCGTCCGCCTGCCTGATCGATTTGCGCGCGTCGAGGATGCCTGGCGTGCCGCGGAGACCGTCCTCGCGGCTCGCGTGACAGCCGGCGAGTGCATCGAGGTGATCGGCGATTTCGTCCTCCCTGCGTCCGACGGGCCGCCGAGCCGTGACTTCCAGACGCTGCACTTCGACTTCGGACTGCCACTCGTACCGGCGACGCCTACCGACATCGCCCGCTTCACGGCGCTGCATGTTCTCGCCGACGGGCCAGACAGCGAGGCGGTGACGCGGCTCGTGCCGTTGCACGCGTTGCTCGCGGCGGGTGATTGGCCAGAGCGCGACGAGCTGATCCGCCGCTGGACTGCCTACGGAGTCAGCCACGGCGCTTGGGCAGGATCGGCCGGCTACATCGAGGGCAGCCTGGCGCGTGTCGTGGAGGCCGCGTTAGGTGAAGAACCGGAATTGCCCAGTGTCAAGTCCGATGCCGCATTTCTCTGCGGCACAGAATTCCACACTCTGGAGGACGAGCACCGCTTCCTGAGCGAGCGCGGGCTGTCCGCCAGCCCGGCCGCCATCGAAATCTGCCTTCGCCCCGGTGAACTGCTCGTGTTCGACAACCTCACGGTCGCCCACGGCCGGCGCGGGCGCCGGCGGCCCGGCGAGCTTCACCAGCGGGTGTTCGGACATCGCCGCGCGTCCGTCGCACGACAGAACGAGATTCGAGAACGCATCCTCGCCGCGTTCGCGGGCTGACACCGGGCGCCTTGATCGGGCCACACCGCATGCACCGGATGGACGTGACTGTGCGAATCGTTCGCGATCGCTGACCGCGACAGCGTGGGCGTGCCCGCGCCGCGTGTTGGCCGGGGGCGGGTGCGTCTAGTGAACGCCTGCAGGTGGCGGCTGGTTGCCGGCTGCGCCAATCATCACTCCGTGCTTGAAGCAGAACACCCAGCCAGTGGGGTAGCCGACCACGTCGTAATACGCGCAGCGCGCCCCGGCCTTGCCTGAGAATGTCTTCAGCGGAGCGCCGAAACGGGTCACGATCCGGCGGATGGACTCGCCGACGATGTTCTCCCCGACCTCATCGTTGAAGACGGCCCCGGGTCGGCGGTAACGCGGATTGCGATCACTCGCCCGGCCTCGTGAGAGCGGCAGATTGAAGGAGCGAGTGAACCGGTGCCCGCTCGCAAAGGTCGCGACCAGGCGCACTGGCCCGCGGGCGGCGAGCGCGAATCGTGCGAGGAACATGCGGTGCGTTGATAGCGGCAGCGTCCGCACTCCACCGGGACCGAACAGCTCGACGCGCCTGACGTCGCTCGGCGCCTGACCGAGGACGTAGGTCGCCAACGGGGCTTGGACGCGACCCGGAATCGCAGCCACACCAACGCTGCTGACGAGCGGGTCCGCCGCTCGCACCTGACATCCAACATCTCCGTCGGCCGGATGCTCGTTGCCGGTGTAGACGCCGAAGCAC
>JBAQGP010000474.1:0-4149 GCA_049287845.1 Solirubrobacteraceae bacterium
CGTTAAGGCGCAGTGGCGCTCGCGGAAGGTCACGAACCGAGATGCCGCCCGCTCAATCTCCAGCCGGTAGGAACGCAGGCATTCCTCGACGTAGTCGGTCGCCGGGCCGTCGCCCGCCTGGCCCGCAAAGCGGTCGCCGAGCGCAGTGAGCCGCTGCACGTGGTCCATCACCCGTCGGGCATTCGCGCTCCCGACCGTCTCCACCGCGTGGGTCAATGTCACCAGACGCCTCCGTTCCCAGCCTCGATTGATGGATTCCGATGCCTCGCGCTCAGAGCCAGACCAGCCACTACAGCACCCGGGCGTCGGCTTCTTCGGCCGCTGTGACCGGACCAACGACGTCGACCTCGCCGGCATGGATATAGGGGCCGGCGGTCACGACGTGAGCGTCCGCCCGCAGCCCGTCGACGTCCTTCCCGGTACGTTCGATGATGCTCGGGCGGCTGAACAGGTAGGCGCAGCCCACGACCAGCCAGGCGAGGTCGATGTACGGGAACAGGTTGTAGGGATGCGCGGGCACGGGATACACCTGCTTCCACAGGACGTATCCCAGGAATACCGTGCCGACGACCGGGAAGACCGCCTCCCAGACCGGTGCACGGCGCTGCCAGATCAGGAACCGCATGGCGCTGAGGTTGGTGACGATGTAACACGCCAGCAGCCCAAGCGTTCCAAGCGTGGCGGGATAGAAGAAGGCCTCGGTCGATGTCGAGCCGCGAATCCCCATGTACAGCAGGACGACCATGCCGAAGCCCACGCACACGAGGACCGCCGCGAGCGGAGACCCCGTGTCGGATGAGGTCTTGGACAGCTGCTTGGGTCCGAAGCCGTTGCGACCGAGCACGAAGAGCATGCGAGCCGCGGCCGAGGTCCCGCCCAGCGTCGCGGCGAACATGCTCAGGGTCGCGCCGAGGTCGATGAGGTCCCGGTACCACGGACCGACGTAGCCGTGCGCGAGATCGCCCAGCGGCGCCGACGAGGTTGCGAACGCGTTGACGCCGCTGCTTCCGGTTCCAAACCCCAGCGTCTCAGCCAGCATCCCGATGACGAACAGGGCGCCACCGAGGATCAGCGTGCCGCCGATCGCCCGGCCGATGTTACGTTTGGGATCGTTGGTCTCCTCGCCGAGCGTCGCCGCCCCTTCGAATCCGGCGAAGGACAAGAACGCGAACACGATCCCCAGGAACAGCGCCGATGTGGTGATCCCGTGGGCGGGCGAGAATGGCTTGAGCGAAAACCCGGCGCCATGGGGGGCACTGCCGGCGAACAGCTTGGCGAAGATGGTGACGATCAAGATCGTCACCAGGACGATCGATATGCCCTCGGCTACCAAGAGCACCCGTGTCGCCCGCCTGATCTGCCCGTACCCGACTGCCGCCGCCAGCAGGTACGCGATCATCGCCACCGGTATCCATCCGACCCCGCTGAGGACCCCGATGTCGTGGAACACGTTGAGTACGAACACCGCAGTTCCGGCGCAGCCCGTGGCAGCCAGCATCACGTAGGTTCCGACGAGCGCCCAGCCGACACCCAGGGCCGCGCGCGAGCCTAGTGCGACGCCGGTGAAGCCGTACATGGACCCCGCATGGGACACGTACCCGGAGAGTCGGATGAAGGCGTAGCTGACGAAGCCCACGCCGATTGCGGCGAGGAGAAACACCAGGGGCACAGCGCGACCTGCGTGCGCGGCCACACCGGATCCGTTGAGCGCCAGCGCGGCAGTCGGGGCCATGATGCCGACCGACAGCGCGAGCGCGCCCGTAAACGACAGTTCGCGACGCAGGCCTCCACCGGTCTCCTCACGAGGGGAGTGTGACGAGGCCCTGTCCTGTCCGCTCATTAAATCTCTCCTGTTCCGGATGGACCCTCGGTCGGCACTCTGCTCGCCTTGTGGGATCACGGGCAATTGTTCGTCGCACCCAACTGGGACGGCATCTTCGTACGTTCGTCTGACTGGGGGCGGTCCGGTTTATCGATCGGCAAGATGGCCGCGCTCGGTCGCGTGCGCCAGAGTGCCCGGCGAGTCGTACGAGCCAGACACGGAGGACGAGAGATGGCCGCACTGGGGGAGCGTTAAGGCCGTGGGCCTTGTGGCGAAGTTCGATCCGGACCTGTTCTCGGCCCGCGGCTCGATCCGCTCGGGCTGGCTGACCGAAGCGCTGGCCCGCGAGCCTCGACTGGCCGATGAGCCGGCCTTGGCCGGCGACATGGCCGCCGACGTCTGCATCGTCGGCGGAGGCTACACGGGTCTGTGGACGGCGCTGAACATCAAGCAGCTCGATCCGGCGGCCGATGTCGTGCTGATCGAAGCCGACATCTGCGGAAGCGGAGCCAGCGGACGAAACGGGGGCTTCGTGATGACCTGGTGGTCGAAGTTCTCGACGCTGGCCAAGCTGTGCGGAGCCGACGCGGCGCTGGACCTGGCCCGGCGATCGGATGACGCCGTCACCGCCATCGGGGAGTTCTGCGGCGCGAACGGGATCGCCGGCTTTCACCGGGGCGGCTGGCTGTGGACCGCGACCAGCGTTGCTCAGGTCGATGCGTGGAAGGACACGGTTGAGCAGATCGCTGTCGCTGGCGCAACTCCGTACGAACTGCTCGATCGCCACCAGGTCGCCGCGCGCTCCGGCTCACCGGTGCACCTGGCCGGGATCTACGAGGCGGGCGCGGGTGTGGTCCAGCCCGCCTTGCTGGCGCGCGGCCTGGCCACGGCGGCTCGCCGGGCCGGGGTGCGCATTTTCGAGCGTTCGCCGATGACCGAGCTGCACGCCGACCGCCGTGTCCACGTACGTACCGCAAGCGGACAGGTGACCGCCGACCGCGTCGTGCTGGCAATGAACGCGTGGGGAGCCAGCCTGCCTCAGCTCAGGCGTGCACTGGTGATCGTGGCGAGCGATGTGATCGCCAGCGAGCCGGTGCCCGAACGGCTGCGGGAGATCGGGTGGGCGACGGAGCTTTCCATCTCTGACTCACGACGGCTCGTCAACTACTACCGGATCTCCGACGACGGCCGGGTCGTGTTCGGCAAGGGCGGCGGCACGCTCGCCCGAGGCGGCCGCGTCGGGAGCTCCTACCACCGCCGATCGGGCCGGGCTCAGGAGGTTCACAATCAGCTTCGCCATATCTATCCGGCGCTGTGGGACGTCCCGATCGCCAGCAGCTGGCGGGGGCCGATCGACTACTCGCTCACCGGACTGCCGTTCTTCTGCCGCCTGAACGGTCGCGAAGACATCGTCGTCGGCGTCGGATTTTCGGGCAATGGGGTCGGACCCTCCCACGTCGCTGGACAGACCCTGGCCAAGTTGGCACTCGAGGGCCGTGATGAGCAGATGCCGCTCGCTTTGACCGCTGCCCCGTCGGGCCGGCTGCCGCGAGAGCCAGTTCGCTACATCGGGGGCCTGGCGGTGCGAGCGGCAACCGCCCGTAAGGAGGCGGCCGAAGACCTGGGGCGCCAGGCGGGCCCCATCACCCGGATGCTTGCCCGCTTGGACCCGACCAGCTTCGTGGACCGTGGGCCGGGTCAGAACGGACGCGCGCCCGCCCGCGGAGTCGACGGCCCTGACGGCGCGCCCGCCGCGGCATCAGTGTCCATCCCAGATGAGGGGGCCAACGGGGCTGGCCCCGAAGTCGCGGCGACCGGCGGCCATGGGCGTGAGGACGAGAGGTCCGAACCGCCTGCACCCTGAGTCAGCGCCGATTAGGCGGGCGTATAGTGGCGCGCCAGGTGGCAATCACGGTCGAAGAGCTCGTCGCGATCCCGTACCTGCGCACGTGGCTCCATGCCGGCGCCGGCGGCGCGAGCCGCAAGATCAGGTGGGCACATTCCTGTGAGGTGCCGAACCCGTGGGACTGGTTCGACGAGGGCGATCTGCTGATGACCAACGGCTTCAGCCTTCCGGCCGACGCCGACGGGCAGGTCGACTTCCTCTTGCAGCTCGCCGAGACAGGCCTGAGCGGGGTGGCCATTGGGGAGGGCCAAGCCGCCCCGCCGCTCAGCGAGAAGATGCTGTCGCGCGCGGAAGAGCTTCAGTTCCCGATCCTCTTGACCGCCTACGAGGTGCCGTTCATCGCGCTCTCGCGTGTGGTCGCCGAGGCCAATCAGCACGAGGAGCAGCGGCGCCTGGTTCGGACCGTGCGGCTGTATGACCG
>JBAQGP010000475.1:0-7965 GCA_049287845.1 Solirubrobacteraceae bacterium
CAGCATGAGGGCTACACACGCATCGCTCTCGTGTTCGGGACAGACACCACGGCGCAGACGGACCTACCGGGCATTCAGTACGGCATCGCGCACCTTCACCTCCACGTCGTCGCCAAGCTCAACCTCAACCCGGACCAGCCCTCGTACCAGTCCGACGCCGCACGGCTCCTAGCGGCCAAGCCGCAGGTGATCTTCACCGAGGAGGACCACACGACGGCTGGCACGTTCTTCGGCGACATCGCCCAGCTGGGCAAGGTGCCACCGATCATTGGAGACGCGGCGACGATCCAGAACGACTGGCTCAAGGCACTGGCTGGGGCGATCGGGTCATCAGCGTTCTCCCGGGACTTCACCGGCATCACACCGGAGCCGGCGCAGACGACCGCAGCGCACGGCGCATGGGTGAAAGCTCTCGGCCAAGCCAGCGCCCATGTGAAGTCACCAATCAGTCAGTGGTACAACGAACCGTATGCCGAGGCCTCCTACGACGGAGTGATCATGCAGGCGCTCGCGATGATCGCCGCTAAGAGCACCTCGCCGGCGGTGTACAACCCGTTCATCAACGATGTGACCCAGCCGGGTCCCGGCAAGGTCAAGGTCTATGACTTCGCCTCCGGTAAGGCCGCGCTTGCGGCCGGGAAGAAGATCCAGTACATCGGCGTCTCGGGCCCGGTGACGTTCAATCAATGGCACAATTTCTACGGCAACCAGATCGCGGTCCAGTTCCCGCAGGGAACGCTGGCCAGCCAGAAGGTGCTCGGAGTGATTCTCGCTCCCAAGCTCGAGGTGGCCGGATAAACGCCCGGGCCGACATCAGTGATGGCGACCGGTGCCCGCCGCTCCTGGCTGCGGAGGCAGTCAGCTTCGGCTACGGATCCTTGATCATCGTGGACCAGGTGAGCGTCCAGGTCGGCCGGGGGGAAACGGTTGTCCTGCTCGGCCCCAACGGCGCGGGCAAGAGCACGCTGGTGAAGGGGTTGATCGGCCATCTGCCCCTTTTGACGGGGGCGGTGCATTTCGACGGCCACGACATCAGCAACGCGCCGTCGCCGCAGCGCGTCCATCTCGGCGTTGGTTATGTGCCTCAGACCAAGGACGTGTTCTCGACGCTCAGCGTCTGGGAGAACCTCGGAATGGGTGGGTACCAGCTCCCCCGCCGACTGGTGGCTGCCCGAGCGGACGAGGTGCTGTCCCTGTTCCCGGCACTGCAGAAGCTCCGCCGTCGCCGCGCCGGTACGCTGAGTGGCGGCGAGCGCAAGATGCTCGCGATCGGGCGCGCGTTGATGACCAGCCCCAGCCTGCTCATTCTCGATGAGCCAACGTCGAATCTGGCCCCTAGCATCGCCAGAGCCGTGCTGGAGGAGGTTGTGACTCGTCTCTCGTCCGCCGGTCAGGCGGTCCTCATGGTCGAGCAACGAGTGGAACTGGCGCTGGGTGTGGCCACGTTCGGCTACGTCCTGGCGCAGGGGCAAGTCCGCGTCGCGCGCTCGGCGCAGTCGCTGAGGGAGTCCGAGGACGAGCTGGCGCAGCTCTTCTTCAGCGGCGGAGGGCCCACCGCGCCCACCGTCGACGACGCCGCGCCGGCTGGAGGGAGGACGGGATGAATCTCTACCTCGAGGGAGTCGGCTTCGGCATCATTGCCGCCGCCAGCATCGCCCTTGGAGCAATGGGCTTCACGCTGCAGTTCGGGCTCACCAACGTCCTCAACATCGGGTACGGGGCCATCATGAGCGTCGGCGGGTTCGTTGCCTACGCGTGCCACTCCGCCGGGATGTCGATTTGGCTGGCGCTCGCCGTCGGCGGCGTGAGCGCCAGCATTATGACCCTGCTCGTGGCGAAGTCGATCCTGTCGGTGTTCGCGCGCCGAGGAGCCGGGCTGTTCGAGATGGCGATGATCACGTTCGGCGTCTCGCTCATCGTGGAGTACGGACTGGCGGCGGTGACGCAGAACAACACCTACGACCTCAACCTGGCGATCCAGCACGCGATCGTGGTCGGCCCCTTCCACTTCACCCAGGTGCAGCTGCTGCTCGTCATCCTCGCGCTCGTGGTGTTCGTGGCGCTCGACCTGTTCCTGCGCCTGACCAAGCTCGGCATCGCGCTGCGCGCCACGGCGATCGACCCCGACCTCGCGCGGGCCTCCGGCATTCCGACCACCCGGATCGTCACCGTCGCCTGGCTCATGAGCGGATTCCTGTGCGGGCTGGCCGGCGGGGTATTTGTGGTCAACATTCTCACCGTCAACGCGTTCACCGGCGACAGCCTGCTCTCGCTGGTGATCGTGTCGGCGTTGCTGGGAACCGCCGGTTCGGTGCGGGGGGCGGTGCTGGCCGCGCTGGCGATCGGCATCGCTACCCAGGTTGCGAGCGTGGCCGGCGCCTCCGGGTATGACAGCGCGGTGGCGTACGGCGTCTTGGCGCTCGTGCTGCTGGCGCGGCCCAAGACGCTGCAGGGCGAGCTCGTCACCGACAAAGTGCAAATCACCGTCTAGTTCCGCAGCCTGAGTGACCGTTTTGCCGATTGAGGAGTGAGAGAGTGCAGGCGTTCGTTTCCATTTCGCTGATCTACCTGGGCATCTATGGGCTGTCCGCGTGGTCGCTCAACCTCCAGTACGGCTACGCCGGGATCATCAACTTCGGCTGGATCGTGTTCCAGGCGATCGGCGCCTACGTCGCCGCCGTCACCGCGCTCGGCCCGTCCTCGTCAGGCTCTTTTCAGACCTACATCCTCGGGGCTCGGCTGCCGTTCCCGCTGCCGATCCTGATGGGGACGCTCGCCGGTGCCATCCTCGCCCTTGTGCTGGGCGCGCTCATTCTCACCCGCCGCCTGCGGCCTGACTTCCAGGCGATTATCCTGCTCGTCGTCTCGATCATCGCCGCCGAGGTCGTCACCTCCACCCCCGGTATCTTCAACGGCGCCAACGGCCTCTCGCAGGTCCCGCGGGCGTTCAGCGGGCTGCACCTGTCCGACCAGGGCTACCAGTGGTTCTACGTCGGATGGATGGCTGTCCTGTGCGTAGTCGTCTACGTCGGCTTGGAGTGGATGTGCCGCACCTCCTGGGGCCGCGCCCTGCGGGCCGTGCGCGAGGACGAGGTGCTGGCAGCCTACGCCGGCATCAACGTTGCGCTGCTGCGCGTCCTCGTCTTCGTGATCGGCGGGGCCATCGCCGGCTTCAGCGGTGCGCTGCTCGTGGAGTTTTTGGGGACGTGGTCGCCGGACGCGTGGAACTTCGTCGAAACGTTCGTCGTGTTCGTCGCGGTCTACGTCGGCGGCCGGGCCAACAACCGTGGGGCGCTGCTGGGCGCGTTCCTCGTGCCGGTCGTGTTCGGCGTGATGCCCTCATTTCTCCCGGAGATCGGCTATCCCGGCCTCAGTGCGAACCTGGAGTGGATCGTCATCGCGCTGCTGTGGTTGGTGACCTTCTACGTGCGCCCGATGGGGATCATGCCTGAGCGCCGGCACACCGCTAGGCGCGAGGGGGCTGCGGCCAGTGTCAGCGCGCGGCCGCGCACGCCCTCGGCGTCCGCGGAGGAGCCGCGGGTGGCCTCGTGAGCGGCGACCAGCCGTACGAGGCCGGCGCAGTGGCCCCTGGTATGACCGCGCCGCGGCCGGAGAGCACTACACCCCTCCCGGGAGCGCAGTCGGCGCTGTTGGAGGTGGCCCACCTGCGCGTCACCTACCGCGGGGTCCCTGCCGTCTCCGGCGTCTCACTGGGCGTACGACGCGGTGAGATCGTCGGGCTGATCGGACCCAATGGGGCTGGCAAGTCGTCGGCGCTCAACGCGATCTCGGGCGACGTGCGTCCGGCCGGCGGTGCGGTACGCCTCGCCGGCAAGGACCTCACGCGGCTGGCGCCCTACCGCCGCGCCCGGCTCGGGCTCGCGCGGACGTCGCAGACGGCGCGCGTGTTCGAGGGCCTGACCGTGTTTGAGGGACTGGCCACCATCGCCCGGGGCGCGCAGGGCGCCTCGCTCACCCGCACCCTGATCCACCGCGGTCAGCGAGACGAGGAGCGCCAGGCCAGCGCGCGCGTCTGGGAGCTGCTTGATCATCACGGCTTCGCCCACATCGCGGATCTTTACGGACGCGAGCTCAGCGGGGGACAGCGGCGGTTCGTGGACCTGGCGATGGCGCTGATCCGGTCGCCGCAGATGCTGCTGCTCGATGAGCCCATGGTCGGCGTCGCGCCCGCGATCCTGCCGCGGCTCATGGAGGCACTGCAGGATGTCGCCCGCCAGGGGATCGGGATCCTGATGGTCGAGCACGCGCTCGATGTCGTCGCCGCACTGTGTGACCGGGTGATCGTGATGGCGGCGGGTGAGGTCATCGCCGAAGGCACCTACCAGGAAATCGCCGCCGACGTCGAGGTCCGGCGCGCCTATCTGAGCTGAGGAGAGATCATGGGATTCCAGTTCGGTGACCAGCCGTTTCATCACTTGTTCGTCCCCACCGTCCTCCCGTTCGCCGACGGAGGATTCGACGTCGATGAGGACGGGCTGCGGCGCTACCTGCGCGGCCTGACCACGGACGAGCTCATCGCCCGCGGGATCGGCATCGTCATCAACTCCGAGGCGGGCGAACTCGTCTACCTCACCCGGGACGAGGCGCGGCGCAATGTCGAGATCGCGGTCGAGGTTTGCTCCAGCCGGGTACCGGTGGTGGCGGGCGTCGCCGCGCTGCGGCCGGAGACGATGATCGAGTTGGCGCAGGACGCGAAGGAGGCGGGCGTCGATGCGCTGATGCTGCTGCCGCCGATGGGCGCCGTCGACGTGGCGGTCGGTTGGAACACCGCACGTTACCCAGAGGTGTGGATCGACGTCGCGGTCGCCGTCGACGAGGCGGTCGACATGCCCCTCCTCATGCACCCGGTGACCAACATGACGCCCGAGTTCGGCCCCGGGTTCCCTCTCGGCGGCGTGCTGAAAATGATCGACGCCGTCGAGAACGTGGCGGGCTGGAAGATGACCTACAGCTGGCAGGGATGGCGCACGGTGGCCGGGGCGCTGCGGCAGTACGAGCGCCACATCGCCCTGCTGGGCTCCGGCGCCCGGTACTTCCACGAGGCGATCGCCTCCGGCATCTTCGACGGCGCGCTGTCGGCGTCACTCAACTACTCGCTCACGCCGACGCTCGCGCACCTCGCCGCGTTTGAGACCGACAGCCTGGCCGCCGCCCTGGCGGTGTGGGAGGGCGGGCTGCGCCAGCTGCAGGAGTTCGTGTTCTCCGAGCCGTCCCGGCTGCACATCCGCACCAAGATCGGCGCCTGGATCGCCGGGCACGTACCCCATCCCTTGATGCGCCCGCCGATGCCGCGGCCGGCGCCCGACGAGTGCGAGCGCATTCGATCGCTGATGGCAGCGGCGGGCTGTCCGGTGCTCGACGACGAGCGGTTCACCGCTGGCCTTGCCGAGCTCGGCGCGGGCGCGCCCCGCCCGGGTCGGGTCTGAGACTGACACGCCCGGCGCGCGCTCAGCCGGCGGCGACGAATAGCTCCGAGAGGGCGGGTTCTCGGGTGATCCAGCCCTGCTCCCGGGCATAGCGGACGATCGTCTCGAGGTTCCGGCGGTTGGCGTCGCTGAGCCCGTACTCCCACGGGTCGGTGCCGAGGAGCTCACGCTGCTCCTCCCAGGCCGCCTCGAAGAACGCCAGCGGCGTCAGGCGCGGGTTTGACGTCCGCTGGTAGCCGATGCGCTTGGCCTCCTCGAACGCCTCGTATACGCTCTGCGCCACCCACGGATGCCGTTCCAGGATGTCCTGCCGGATGGTGAGCGCATGCATGATCGGAAAGATCCCGGTCTGGCCGTAATAGGTCTTCGACCGCTCCACATGGTCTGGGAACAACCGGGCGATCCGCGGGTCGCCGCGCTCAAAGGCGGCGGGGATCCGCGGCGTGAGCAGGAGGTCGACCTCCCCGGCGAGCAACGCCGCCTCGGTGACGACGTCCGGCTGGGGCTCAGGCTCCCGCAGGTCCATAGGCTCCGGCGCGTTCTCCACCCAACTCACCGCGTCCGGCGGCACGCCGTGGTGGTCCTGAAGGATTCCGCGCATCCACACGCCCGCTGCGGGCGTGTTGCCCGCGATCCCACCGACGCGACCGACGAGGTCGCTGGGGTCACGGATCCCGGCCCGAGTGTTGATCCAGTAGTAGCCGTGCCGGAACCGCCGGTGTGGGTAGATGGGCAGCGCGATGAGTGGATGACCGTGGTCGCGCACCCGGAAGTACTTGGCGATGTTGAACTCGCCAATGTCAGCCTCGTTGCGTCGCCGGAGACTGTAGATGCGCAGCGGGTCGTCGGTCATGAACGTGAGCTCGATGCCGCTCGCCTCCACCTCCCGGTCGACGAGTGGGCGCGTGATCTCATAGATCCCGCACGACAGGCTGAGCTTGAGCTTGCGCGTCATGGGCCGTCACCTGCTCCCCTACGCTTGAGCGCCGGGACGACCCGCAGAAGGTGGTCGAGCCGCCGGGGATCAGCTTCCCGCGCCGCGTCGCGCTCGTGGTCTACGCGCTCGCCCCGGCCGCGCCATTTGGCCTCCACCGCCGCCGGGCCGTTACCAACAGCGGGATCGCCGGGCGCCTCGAGGACCGTCTCCGACAGCCCCGAAACCTCGACGCGCGCCGGCCACCGCGCCGGGTACAGCGTTGAGAGCTCCGCGTCGGCGAGGACCTCCACGGCCTCGGTGAGCGGCGCCAGCAGCGGGTCCTCGACCGAGCGCAGGCGCTCGACGTCGTGCAGGTCATCGGGGCACAGCAGGGCGAGGGCGACGTTCCAGCGGGCGCTCGCCATGCGACTGAGGCGGCTGTCAGCGTGCGGCGCCACGCCGATCATGGCGGCGTACGCCCTCGGGACGTGGACACTCACCGGCCCCGGCCCGGCACGATCGCGCAGCCTCAGCGCCGCCTCGACCGCGGCAATGCTCTGCTTGGCGAGCGGGAACGGCTTCACGCTCACCTCCTCGATAGCCGCGGGCGCGTCCGCGAGCAGGAGCGGCGCGTCGATATCGACCCCGGCGGCGGTGGCGATGCGCTCTAGGTCCACGTGCGCGACGAACCCATCCCGGGCGGCGAGCGCCGCCGCGCAGCCCGCGCGGGCGGCGTCACCGAGCGTCAGCCAGCGCGCCAAGGGCGTGCCGACGACCGAGGACGTGAGCCCAGTGGCGCGCGTGAGGGCAATGCCCAGGGCGTTGACCGTGCGCGCCGCGTCGAGATCGAGCAACGTAGCGACGACCGCCGCCGCCGCGAACGGCGCACAAAAGTAGGTCGGCCACAGCCCGCGGTACACCGCGCGTGCTCCGTCGATGGCGCTCCCCAGCCGCACCATCGCCTCATAGCCCACGGTCACCGCCTCGCGGAGCCGATGCCCGTCACAGCCCAGGATGGCGGCGAGGGTCACCGCGGTGGGGACGACGACCGACCCCGGGGTCGTGCAGCTCGCCCTGTGGATGTCGTCAAGCTCCGTGAGTCGGACGATCGCCACGCGCTGCGCCACAGCCCCGAGCGTGCCGTCGTCCCAGGCACCGATCGACGCGGCCACCGCGCGGCCTTCGGCCGTCGCCGCGCCGGCGCGATATGCCCCGAGTGTATCGACGATGCGGGCGTCCACAGCGTCGGCGGCGCCGCGGGTGGCCCGGAAGCGGCGGGCCAGGTCGTACAACGGGGTCATCGGATCACGGTTTCCGACATCACGGCGCCCGAGACCGCCGCCGAGCGGATGGAGTAGACGCCCGGCCGCGCCGGCGGATCGAGCGTCTCCTCGATTGCCAGCCACATCCGCGCGACGGGGGGGACCACGGGATGCGGCGCCGGCGGGTCCCCGGGTATGGCACCCGCCGTCCGGAACGCCTCGCCCCAGTAGCCGCCGAGCTCGACTGCGAGGTAGAAGGCGAACGGATCGGGACGCAGCGGGACCGGCCCGGAGTGCGGCCGCAGGGTGCGCCCGCCGTCAGGGCTCCACAGCTGCCGGA
>JBAQGP010000476.1:0-2102 GCA_049287845.1 Solirubrobacteraceae bacterium
GGCTTACCTCGTCAAATCGGCAACTCTCCGCTATCGTCGAGAGTCAGGCGTTCTGCAACGACTGTTGCGAAAGCGTGCGCACCGTTGACTTCGCGTATCGCTAGGTTCTAACGTGACAAGCTGGTCACGTAGCCCTCGTGTGGGCAAACCTTCAACCCTAACTAGAGGGTCGGACAGAACTCATGGAAAGCGGAAGCTATCTCGCAGTCATCAAGGTCGTCGGCGTCGGCGGTGCCGGCACCAACGCCGTCAACCGAATGGTCGACGCTGGACTGCGGGGCGTCGAATTCGTCGCCTGCAACACCGACGCGCAGGCGCTGGCGATGTGCGACGCCGACATCAAGCTCAACATCGGCCACCAGCTGACGAAGGGGCTCGGCGCAGGCGCCAACCCGGACGTCGGTCACGGCGCGGCCGCCGAGTCGCGCGATGACATCAAGGAGGCGCTCAAGGGCGCCGACATGGTCTTCGTCACCGCCGGCGAGGGCGGCGGCACCGGCACCGGCGCCGCGCCGGTGATCGCCGAGATCGCCAAGAACGAGATCGGCGCGCTGACCGTCGGCGTCGTCACCCGCCCCTTCTCCTTCGAGGGCACTCAGCGGGCTCGCCAGGCAGCCGAGGGAATCCAGCGGCTGCGCGAGAACGTCGACACCCTGATCGTCATCCCCAACGAGAAGCTTCTCTCGATCGTCGAGCGGCGCACGACGATCCTCGACGCCTTCCGCGAGGCCGACAACGTGCTCCGGCAGGGCGTGCAGGGCATCACCGACCTGATCACGATCCCGGGTCTCATCAACCTGGACTTCGCCGACGTGCGCACGATCATGCACGAGGCGGGGAGCGCGCTCATGGGCATCGGCACCGCCGCCGGCGAGAACCGCGCCGCCGAGGCGGCCAAGATCGCGATCTCCTCGCCGTTGCTCGAGGAGTCCGTGGAGGGGGCCATGGGCATCCTGCTCAACATCACCGGCGGCCACGACCTGGGCCTGTTCGAGGTCAACGAGGCAGCGGAGATCGTCCAGAGCGCCGCGGACCAGAACTCCAACATCATCTTCGGCGCGGTCATCGACGACACGCTGGGCGACGAGGTCCGGGTGACCGTCATCGCCACCGGGTTCGATCACGGACGCGGGCCGGCCGGGGTCGGGACCGCGCGCGAGACGACACGGCGTGAGCGACGCGACCGCGATGTGACGATGGATGACCGCCAGCGCTCCTCGCTGGAGATCTCCGACGACGACATCGACATCCCGTCGTTCCTCAAGGACCGCTAGCCGCGCGGTTTGCACTAGCCTCGCGCTATTCCCTCGGCACTCATCACCGGCATCACGGGCCAGGACGGCTCCTATCTCGCCGAGCTTCTGCTGGAGAAGGGCTACACCGTCCACGGGATGGTGCGGCGCTCCTCCACCGAGAGGTTCGACCGGATCGAGCATCTCCGGGGCCAGGTCACGCTGCACCAGGCCGACCTGCTCGACCAGCGGTCTCTGGTCGACGCGCTGCGCGCCGCCAAGCCGGATGAGATCTACAACCTGGCGGCGATGTCCTTCGTCGCCGTCTCGTGGATCCAGCCGACGCTGACGGCCGAGTTCACCGGCGTGGGCGTGACCCGGGTGCTCGAGGCCGTCCGCGAGGTGTGCCCGGAGGCGCGCTTCTACCAGGCCTCGTCCAGCGAGATGTTCGGCAAGGTCCGGCAGGTGCCCCAGACCGAGGAGACGCCGTTCTATCCCCGCTCGCCCTACGGGGTGGCCAAGGCCTACGGGCACTTCATCACCGTCAACTACCGCGAGTCCTACGACCTGCACGCCACCAGCGGGATCCTCTTCAACCACGAGTCGCCCCGGCGGGGTCTGGAGTTCGTCACGCGCAAGATCACGTGGCACGCGGCCGCGATCAAGCTCGGCCTGGCGGACAAGCTCACTCTCGGCAACCTCGACGCCGAGCGCGACTGGGGTTACGCCAAGGACTACGTCGAGGCGATGTGGATGATGCTCCAGCAGGACCAGGCCGAGGACTACGTGATCGCCACCGGGGTGGCCCACACTGTGAGGGAGTGCGTGGAGATCGCCTTTGACCAGGCCGGCCTGGCCATCGCCGACCAC
>JBAQGP010000477.1:0-2291 GCA_049287845.1 Solirubrobacteraceae bacterium
CCACAAGGTCGTGTGCGTGCCCCTCCACGACCCGCGCTGGAACGTCTACCGCGAGCTCGAGGACCTGCCCCAGCAGTTGCGCGACGAGATCTTTCATTTCTTCAGGGTCTACAAGGACCTCGATCCCGATCGCCACTCCGAGCCGATCGGGTGGAATGACCGCGACGCAGCCCTGAGTGAGATCACCGAGGCCCAGGCGCGCTACCGCGAGCAGGCGCGGCCGTAGGGGTCGGGAGGCGGGGCCGTGTACCACCTCGAGCTGCGCCAGTTCCCACACGTCGCGCGGGCCTTCAACCTGACCCGCGACGAGCTCGAGGCCAGGTTCGTGGGTCCGTGGGTGGGCGGGGCCATGATCGAGCACGAGGACCGCCGCTGGGCGCCCGAGCGCAGCAAGCTGAAGATCCTGGAGGGACCGGAGCTGCCCGCCGACGACCTGGGGATGGGCCGTGGCTGGGCGAGCGCTGTGCGCAGCGGCGCTGACGTCACCGACGCGGTCATCGCCCAGGCGCGCCGCGGGGCGCAGGCACGCCCGGAGGTGGAGGCCCTCAAAGCCGCGATCGGCGAGGTCGCCGGCACCCCGCTGGGCTTTCAGGACGTGATGGCATTGGCCGCCGCGGCGCACCCGAACTGGCGCGCCAGCCAGCAGCTCCAGCTCGCCGAGCAGGCCGTGTGGGAGATGCTGCACCAGGGCCGCGTGATCATGACCATCGGCGGCGAGACGGTGGCCCGGCAGCGCTGGCAGCCGGTGGTGCTGAGCTGGGCCACGTGGGCCGGCGTCACCACCGAGCCGTTTCGCCTCCAGACGCCGGCATCGTAGGACGGCGCGCCGGGGAGGCGCCGGGGTTTCGCGGCGGTCAGGCGATGACGTCGGCGAGCAGGCGCTCGTGCTCGGCGTCTGTCCCGAACAGGTAGCGGTGCACCCGCAAAAGGCCCTCGACGTCGTGGACGTCGTCGTCGAGGTAGGGGACGAGCAGGAGCGGTTGGCCGCCCAGCTCATCGCGCAGACGGGCCATGTTGCGCGCATCGCGCCGCGCGAGACGGTGGTAGTCAAAGAAGTTCTCGGCGACCCGGCCGGCGAGCTCGCCGGGAAGCTCGGCCTCGAGCGCACTCATCAGGTCCTCGGGGTCGCCCTCGCCGAGGATGTCGTGGTGCACGCGGTTGACGATGACCCCCGCGAACGGAAGGCCGCCCTCCGTGAGCGTTCGCCGGAACCAGAGGGCCTCGTCGATCGCCGCCTGCTGGGTCGAGGTGACGAGCACGAAGGCCGTCGTCGGCGCCCTGAGCATGCGCTGCACGCCACGGGCGCGGGTGCTGAAGTCGTCGGTCATGTCGCCGAGCAGCGCGAAGAAGGTGGTCAGATCGCCGATCAGGTCCACGCCCGTGACGCGGCGCAGCGCGCCGAGCAGCGGCGTGGCGCCGCGGCCCAGAACGCGCATGCCCAGGCCGGTGGGACGGATGAACGCCTTCAGCGCGCGTCCTTCCAGGAATGAGGTCAGGCGGGTGGGGGCGTCGAGGAAGTCCAGCGCGTTGCGAGAGGGCGGCGTGTCGAGGACGAGCAGGTCGAAGTCGCCATCGCGCTCGAGCTCATAGAGCTTGGCCACGGCCGTGAACTCCTGCGAGCCTGACACGGCCGTCGAGAGCTCGCCGTAGATGCGGTTGCGCTTGATCTCCGCGGCGCGCTCGGGGTCGGCCGCGATACGGTCGATGAGCTCGTCGAACGTGCGCTTGGGGTCAAGCATCATCGCCCAGAGCTCGCCTGAAAATGTCCCGCCCGCCCCGGCCGCGCCGGCCAGCCGCTCGGGCTCGACGCGCCGCGGCTCGTTCTCGAGCTCCTGCAGGCCCAGCGCGTTGGCCAGCCGCCTGGCCGGGTCGATCGTGACCACGGCGACCTTGGCGCCCTCGGCCGCCATGCCCAACGCGATCGCCGCGGAGGTGGTCGTCTTGCCCACGCCGCCCGACCCGCCGCACACGCACACCCGCTTGCCCGCCAGCAGATCCGAGACGCCCATGCCGGATCAGTCTAGGGTCAGGTCGTCGCCCCACGCGAGGGACTAGACGCAACCATAAGGTTGCACTAAGCTGCATGGCGTGAGGATCCTCGCCCTGTACGACATCCATGGCAACCCGGATGCGCTGGAGGCGGTGCTGGCCGACGCGCGGGCGGCGAATCCGGACGCCGTGGTCGTCGGCGGGGATGTCGTGCCCGGCGCCTTTGCCAGCGCGGTTCTGGATCGCCTGGAGACGTTGAACGCGTCGGTGCACTGGGTGCGCGGCAACGGCGAGCGCGAGGT
>JBAQGP010000478.1:0-7624 GCA_049287845.1 Solirubrobacteraceae bacterium
GGACTGCCATCGAGCCCTCCGGTGCGGTCAGGTCGTCATGGATTTGGAATCTGCTCATCGTTGTCTTCATCGCTGACCACCGAGCTCGTAAAAGGTGGAGGGGCGAGAGCTCAAAGGAACGCCGCCCTTTACTTTCAACATCCGCTTACGCAACATAAGTGTACCCTCGGGCGCTCCACCTGGCAAGCGAGATGAGGGCGCCCTTTATCCTTTTACGCACGGCAATAAACAGGGGATCACCGCGTGGGTAATGGTTGTGTAAGGAGGTCTCGCTCGAGGGCGCCTGGGACGTCCGCGAGCGGTCCCCTCACTGCTAAGACGCCTCAAACCCCCGAAGCGTGACAACGAGCCTTCCGCCGGCCTCGCCCCAGCGCTCAAGAAACTATTGCGCGTCTGTGAAGCTCGTCCCGGAGGCCGGCATGTGCCGTGGCCCGCGGAGGTCCTTCTCGCCCCAGACCGTGGCGTGGGGATTGCCGTTGTAATCGGCCACCTCGCGGTAGCCCGCCGCCAGGTAGATCGGCCACGTCGGCGCCGTCGCATCCAGCCGCAGGCTGCGGTGCCCCAGCCGGCGCGCCTCGTCCTCGAGCGCCTGCACCAGTTCCCGGGCGAGACCCTGACCACGGAAGGCAGGGGCGACATAGAAGCGCTTGATCTCGGCGACGCCGTCGACCAGTGCCTTGACGCCCCCGCCACAGGCGGCCTCTCCGCTCTCGGCGAAGCCCACGAGGTAGGCGCCGCCTGGCGCTGAGAAGTCCGCCGGGGTCGCCGATGGTCCGCCGCTCAGCGCCTGACCGGCGATGGCGTCGTACTCCACCAGGATGGCCGCAATCAGGTCGCTGGCCGGCGGCACGGCGGGATCACAGCGGCGAAATGTGACCGGCATCGGCTCATCGTGCCAGCTGGGCACGTTCCCGAAGCCGGTTAGGATGCTCGCGCGCTGACGTCGGGGCGCGCGGGCGCTCAAAGGTTTGCCGACGTGGTCGAAGAATGAGGCTCAGGGCCGGATCCATGTCGATCGATCGCCACAAGCGGGTGCGCGTCCCGATGAAGAAGACTCTTGTCCTCCTGGGACTTCTGCTGGTCCTGGGCGCTCCCGCCTCCGCGCTGGCCGCGCGGCGGCAGGTCACACCGCGGTGCCACACGGGCAAGGCGAAGGGCGCGGTCAAGGACTGTGTCCGGGCCGCTCAGGAGACCGCGACGATGACGGTGGTGCCGGTGGCCCCCACGCCGGTCGTGTCGGTCACTCAGACCAGCGCCGACCTGTCGCAGGCGCTCGCCCCACAGCCAAGCCTGCGGTTCTCGGCCGCGCCTGCGCCGGCCGGGGGCGTGGCCGCGCCTGCGCCGGCCGGGGGCGTCCCCGTCATCGCGGTCAACGACGACGTGCACTACCAGAGCTTCACCGGTGTCGGCGGAGCGATGACTGACTCCTCCGCGTGGCTGATGTGGAACGAGCTGTCGCCGCCCGTGCGGACCCAGCTGTTCAAGGCTCTGTTCTCGCCGGCGGGCGCGAGCCTGAGCTTCGTGCGGGTGCCGATGGGCGCATCGGACTTCAGCGCCACCGGCCAGCCCTACAGCTATGACGATCAGCCCGCCGGGCAGGCCGACCCGACCCTGTCGCAGTTCTCAATCGCGCACGACGCGGCCTACATCCTCCCCGCTCTGCGCGCCGCCCGCGCGCTGAACTCTCACCTGTACCTGGAGGCCGTGCCGTGGTCACCGCCGGCGTGGATGAAGGCCAACGACGCCCTCGACAACGTCCGGCACGCCGGCACGCTCCTGCCCCAGTACATGCCGGCGCTGGCTCAGTACTTCGTCAGGTTCCTGCAGGCCTACGCGGCGCGTGGGGTGCTCGTCAACGCCATAGCGCCCCAGAACGAGCCCACCGTTCCTTCCGCGTACCCGGGTCTCGAGCTCACCGAAGCCCAGGAAGCCGGGTTCGTGGCGAACGACCTGCGCCCCGCGCTCGCGGCCGCGCGTGTGTCGCCGAGCGTCTTCGGATGGGATCTGGCGTGGGGCCCGCTGAGCGCGGCTGCCGATCCGCTGGTCCGCCAGGCCGCGTCGGGCACCGTCACGGGGTTGGCCTGGCACTGCTATTTCGGCAGCCCGACCTACATGAGCACCGTCCACCACGCCGCTCCTCGCGCCATGCAGATCGTCGACGAGTGCGCGACCGGCGCGGGCTACGTCTTCCCCACCTCAGAGCTCCTGATCAGCTCACTGCGCGCGTGGGCCAGCGCCGTGGCGCTGTGGAACCTGGCACTGGATCCGTCCGGCGGCCCGGTGCAGCCGCCCAATTGGGGGTGCCCGGCCTGCACGGGCGTGGCCACGGTGGACGAGGCGTCGGGTGGATACACGCTCGGCCGCGACTACTACCAACTGGCCCAGCTCAGCCATTTCGTGCGCCCGGGCGCGGTCCGGATCTCCAGCCCGAGCTTTGTCTCCTACGGCTTGGGCCTGGAGTACGGCTACCAGACGGTGATCAGCCCCGGCCTGGATGACGTGGCCTTTGTCAACCCGGACGGCTCCAAGGTCCTCTTCCTCTACAACAGCGCCGCCAACCCGATCACCTTCGCCGTCAAGTGGGATGGCAGCCAGGTCAGGTACACAATCCCGGCGGGGGCAACGACGACATTCACCTGGCGTTAGGGCGACCGTCGCCTCTGGGCGCGCCTCGCACCGGAACAACGCTGGGCAGGATCAGCCGCTAGTGCAGGTGCGCGAGCGTGTGCAGCGTCGCGGCGTGTGCGCTCGTCACCGCCGCGAGGATGAGCATCACGCCCAGCAGGACCGCCCACAGCGCGGCCCGGTCGGGGCGGAAGCCGGTGCGCTCATACCGCCGCTCCGGGCGACGCCGGGACGTCGGGCGAGGCGTGGCATAGGAATCGGCCCCTTGGCCGCGGATCGTCACGGTACGCCGGCCGGGCACTCCGCCCGGGACCGACGTGGACCAGTCGGGCGGCTCGGTCGCGTCGCGTCCCCACGTCGGTTGCTCGGCTGGTGACCAGTCGTCGAGGGCACGCACGGCCGAGGGGAGCCGCTCCTGATCTCGGGCGTCTCGCTCCCGCTCACGGGCGTCCCACTGCAGGAGCGCGGCACGCGCTTGGTTGCGGGCAGCAATGCGCTCGTCGTGCTGGCTGCTGTCCCCGCGGAACTCAGCTACGCCTGATTGCGGCATTCATCGTCCTCTTTCTGTGCTTGCGGGGTTAGCTGACGGGCTCGCGCCGAAAGAGCGGCGCTACGCGCAATGCGCGATTAGCCCCAACAACTTGGGTCCCCCGCTTCCATTCCCTACCGGCGGCGTGGAGCGGATTGGAATTCAGCTGTACTGAGCGGCGATGCTACCAACGCTCCCGGCGGATAGAGATCCGCAGGTTTGCGCAAAGTGCGGCGTTATGTCCGGCGGGAGCGCTGGATGACGTCCGGCACCGCCGCGGCATGATGTCCGGCGGGGGCGCGCGGCCCAAGGTCCGGCGGCCGCGGGGCTACTCGTTGCCGGCCACTTTGGCCACGAAGGCAGCCACGTCCTGGGCCTCCTGGCCCTGAACGACAGCCGCCGGCATGACCCCCTGGCCGAGGCACCCCTGGTTCGAGCCCTTGGGCGGATTGGGCAGGCAGCCATTGTTGATCGTGTTGAGCACGGTCGACTGGGCGGGCTTGAGGATGTCCAAGTTGGGGCCGACCTTGCCGACAGCGTTCGCGGCGGCCAGCGTGTGACAGACCCCGCAGTGCTCGCCGAACAGCTCGCGGCCGCTCTTCGCGGCATTGGTGAGCTTGATCCCGCCCACCTGGGCGCTGGCGTTGTGGTGGTTGCCGGTGAGCATCAGCAGCGGCAGCCCCACCCCGAAGACCACGGCCGTGACCACGAACATGGAGATCGTGATACTGCTGCCCCGCCGGCCGGGATCACGGTGGGTGTGGGCCACGGTCCCGGTGCCACGGGTGGCCAGGACGAACAGGCCGATGGCGATGATGACCCAGAGTGCGACGAATGCGGCGACCGCAAGCACGCGCGAGACCTTATCGTGCGGGCCGCTCGGATGAGCGGTGGCTCAGCGCCTGCGCCCCGAGGCGAAGCTCATGATCGGGGGCGCGACGGCGCGGAAGTCCTCGGCCTCGCCGCCTGCAGCGGTCCCGCCGCCCCGGCCGTTCTCCGCTCCCGCGGAGCGCGCCTGTCCCGCCCGCCCCGCCGCGGCGGCCTTCTGCTCGGCCAGCCCCCGCCGGACCTGCTCATCGAGCATCGAGAAGTCCTTGATCTCGGCGACGATCTGGTCCGGCGCGTCGATCGAGCCGACCCAGTCGACCAGCACGTTGATGGCCCCGCCGGCCGCGGCCAGCTTCTCCAGCTTGCCCGAGACCAGCATGAGGGGCTCGGTCCTCACCACCAGCCGGTGGCGCTCGTAGATCTGGGGCGGGACGACGAGATTGATCGTGCCGTACTCGTCCTCGAGCAGCAGGAAGGCGATCCCGCTGGCCGTCCCAGGACGCTGACGGGCGACCACCAAACCGCCGATACGCACGCGCCGGCCGTGCTGAAGCTCTTCCAGGTCCCGGCTGGTGATGGTGTCGGGCGCCATCCGCTCGCGCAGCAGGGCCAGGGGATGCGCACCGGTGGTCAGCCCGGTGGTGCCGTAGTCGGCGAGCATCGCTTCCCACTCGGTGAGGTCACGCAGCGAGGGTGGAGCGGGCAGGTCGAGCGGGAGCGCCAGCTGGGTGCCACCGGGAACGGTGCGACCGGGCGCCATCACGCCCAGCTGCCACAGCGCCACACGACGGGCAAAGCCGGGGCGCAGCGGCTTGGATACCTGCCCGCCCTCACCCCCCGCCCAGCCCTCCACGGCGAGGGTGTCGCAGGCCCCCGACCAGGCCAGCAGCTCGAGCGCGGCGGCGCCGCAACCCGCCCGGGAGGCGAGGTCCGACAGCCCGCGAAAGCGCCCTCCCCTCCTGCGCGCGGCAACGAGATCCTCGGCGTCCTGCGCGCGCACCCCGCGGACGTAGCCCAAGCCGATCCGGACCCCAAGGTCTCCGAGCGTGCTGCCAGGCTCGATCTCGCACTCCACCCCGCTCTCGTTGACGTCGGGTGGGTGGACCTCGATGCCCCGCCGCTGCGCCTCGTGCACCAGCGCGTCGGACGGGTAGAAGCCCATCGGCTGCTCGTTGAGCAGCGCGCACAGAAACTCCTGGGTGTAGTGGACGCGCAGCCACGTCGACTGGTAGGCGAGCAGGCCGAAGGCGGCGCCGTGGGCCTTGGGGAAGCCGAACCCGGAGAAGCCCTTGACCATCTCCCACACGCGCTCGGCGGTCTCGTCCCCGACCCCGTGCTTGTCCTTGGCCCCCTCCACGAACCGGACGTGGTAGGCCTCGATCGCCGCCTCCGAGCGCTTGCGGCTCATCGCCCGGCGCAGCCCCTCCGCCTCCCCCACCCCGAAACCAGCGAAGGCGATCGACACCTCCAGCACCTGATCCTGGAAGATGATCGTGCCCAGCGTCTCCTCCAGCACCGGCTCAAGCGACGGGTGGTCGTAGGGCACCTTGAAGTCCGGATCGACCCGCATATGCTGACGGCGCGCGATGTAGGGGTTGACGGCGCCCCCCTGGATTGGTCCAGGACGGACAATTGCCACCTGGATCGTGATGTCCCGCAGGTTCTCGGGCCGGGTGCGCCGCAGCGAGGCCATCTGCGCCCGGCTCTCGATCTGAAACACCCCGGTCGTGTCGGCATCCTGGATGCACTCGTAGGTGGCGGGGTCGTCATAGGGAATCCGGGAGAGGTCGATGCGCTCGTCCCGCGTCCGGGCGATGAGCTCCACCGTCCGCTCCACCGCCGACAGCATCCCCAGCCCCAGCACGTCGATCTTGAGAAAGCCGGCATCGGCGCACGAGTCCTTGTCCCACTGGACGATCTGGCGGCCCTCCATCGCCGCGGGGACGATCGGGCAGCAGTCGATCAGCGGCCGGGTGGCGATGATCATCCCGCCCGAGTGCTGGGACAGGTGACGCGGCAGGCCGTGGGCCTCGGCCGCCAGCCGGGCCAGCCACGCCCAGCGACCGCTCGGAGGGGTGGGACGTTGTCGGGCGTTGGTGATGTCGCGGCCCACCTCGCGTGCGTCCCACCCCTCGCTGCCCCGGGCCACTCGCTCGATCTCCCCCGGGGGCAGCCCCAGCGCCTTGCCCAGCTCGCGGATCGCGCCGCGGGCTCGGTAGGTGGGGAAGGCGGCGACCAGCGCCGAGCGCTCGCGGCCGTAGCGCTCGTGCACGCGCGGGATCAGCTTCTCGCGGATGTCGCGCGGGAAGTCGAGGTCGATGTCGGGCAGCGAGGTCAGCTCCTCGTTGAGGAAGCGCCCGATCAGCAGCTCGTTGGCGATCGGGTCCACGTGCGAGAGCCCAGTGAGGAAGCAGACGATCGATGACACGCTCGAGCCCCGGCCCCGTCCGGGCGGGAGCAGCGCCCGCGCACTCTCGGTACCGCGCACCTCCACCGCCACCTCACGCGCCAGCTCCAGCATGTCGTGGTGCAGAAGGAAGAAGCCGGGGAGGCCCAGCGAGTCGATGATCCGCATCTCCTCGTGCAGACGCGCGATCGCCCTGCTGCGGATCTCCGCCGGCGCCGTGTCATAGCGCTCGTGCAGGCGCGCGTCGCACAGCTCGGCCAGTGTGCGCATCGCACCGTCGTCCTCGGCTCCCGGATAGCGGTAGCCGAGATCGCTGCCCAGGTCAAAGCGCAGCTCGTCCGCCAGCCGGGCCGTCTCGGCCACCGCCTCCGGATACTCGGCAAAGCGCGCCGCCATCGCCTCGGGCGCTGCGAGCACGTGGCTGAAGTTCCCCCGCCGCTGGGGCTCGGAGGCGTCGAGCGTGGTGTGAAGCCGCACCGCCACGAACGCGTCCTGCAGCGGCCCCCGATGGCGGGCGTGGGCGTGCACGTTGCCGGTGACCACGCACGCTACCCCCAGCCGGCGCCCCAGCTCCGCAAGGCGGCGGTTGCGGGCCCGGTCGTCGCTCAGGAACGGGCGCTGCAACTCGACGCGCAACCGCTCAGGCCCGAAGGCGTCCCGCAGCCGGCGCAGGGTCGGCTCGTCGTGGATACCGCGCAGGGCGCAGCCGCTCAGGCTGACGAGTCCCTCGGCGTGGTCGAGCACCGTCTGGAGCGGAATCGATGGATCGGTGGGCGGTGCCCCGGGCCTGGGGCTGGTTCTCGTGTGCGCGTGCGCATGGGTGAGGATGCGGCACAGGTTGGACCACCCGCGGGCGTCCTTGACCAGCAGCGTGAGATGGCGTCCGTCATCCAGATCCACCTCGGCACCGTGGATCGGCCGCAGCCCCAGCGCTCGGGCGCAGACGGCGAACTCCATCGAGCCCGAGACGGTGTTGTGGTCGGTCAGCGCGAGCGTCTCGTAGCCCAGCGCCAGGGCCGTGGGCACGAGCTCGTCGGGCAGCGAAGCCCCATCCAGGAACGAGAACGCCGAATGGCAGTGCAGCTCCGCATACATCGAACACATGTTCGCATCTGGTGGGAGCGGATACAAGCGGGGTCAGACCCCGCGGTCAACTCGTGCTCGCGGCGGTCCGGCTTGCCCGGCGATCCGGCACGTTTGCCCGGCGATCCAATTTGTCCTTGACAAATTATTAG
>JBAQGP010000479.1:0-1703 GCA_049287845.1 Solirubrobacteraceae bacterium
CGCGACGACGTCTTCTCCGAGCTGCTGCTGGCCCGCGACGAGGACGGGGTTGCCCTCACCGATCGCGAGGTCCGCGACGAGCTCCTGACGCTGCTGCTCGCCGGGCACGAGACCACGGCCACCGGACTGGCCTGGACCTTTGACCTGGTGTTGCACGAGCCGCGCGTGCGCACGCGCGCGCTGCAGCGAGACGAACGCTTCCTCGACGCCGTGGTCAAGGAGTCCCTGAGGATCCGCCCGGTCATCCCCGGGGTCGGTCGCGTCGTCCGCCAGCGCCCGTTCGCCATCGGCGGATACGAGGTGCCGGTGGGTGTGGAGATCAACCCGTCGATCCGCGCCATCCATCGCCGGGGCGACCTGTACCCCAACCCACGCATGTTCTCCCCCGAGCGCTTCCTGGAGGAGGACGCGAGCGGGCGGGGATCAGATACCTACACGTGGGTGCCGTTCGGCGGCGGCACGCGCCGCTGCCTGGGCGCGAGCTTTGCCCTGACCGAGATGCGGATCGTGCTGGCACGGGTGCTGGAGCGCGCGGCGCTGCGCCCGGTCGACCCCGAGCCGGCCAAAGGCCAGTTCCGGGCGATCACCATCGCCCCCAAGGGCGGCGTCCGGGTGCGCCAGGATCGGCCTCCGCTCCCGGCCACCCCGGCAGGCCAGGGGGCCGCGGCGGTGAAGGCCTCAGATCAGCGCGTGCCGGCGGCGTAGCGCAGGATCGACAGGTCGGTCAGCCACTCGACGGGGGCCCTGTCGTCGGTGTAGATCGTGCCGCCGGTGAGCGTCGGTCCGACGTGGCCCGAGGTCGAGGCCAGCAGCCCCTGGAGCTCCAGTGGCAGGTGTGCGTGCGCCGCGAGCATCGACGCGGCCGAGAGCGGCGCCGCCGAGGCCACCAGGAGCGAGTTCTCCGCGCTGACCCGGTCTCGCACCACGTGCGGGAACACGGCGCGCAGCGTGGCGGTGACGACCCGCTCCAGCGCGGTCGAGCCCGGCAGGTGCCCGACGTTGACGATGAACGTGCCGCCTGGGCGCAGGTGTGCCCGCGCCGACGCGAAGAACTGGCGGGTGACCAGGTAGAACGGGATGTAGGGCTGGCGGTAGGCGTCCAGGAATATCGCGCCGTACCGTGCCTGGCTGGCATGGAGCCATGGCCGCGCGTCGGCGGTGTAGAGGTGCAAGCGTGGCCCGGACAGGTGGAAGTAGCGCCGGCCGATCTCAGTCAGCTTCCCGTCGAGCTCGACCGCGTCCACTCGCGTGCGGGGGAAGAAGTGGCCATAGGCGCGCGCCACGGTGCCCGCGGCGTCGCCCAGGATCGCGATGCGGGCCGGCGGCGCCGGCGCGCTCGACCGTGCCGCGAAGGGGAGCACCAGGAAGTCGTCCCAGTAGCCCTGGGTGAGGAACGTGCCGGGCCGGTACAGCGAATGGATGGCCACGCCCTCGTTGAGCTGCAGCCAGCGGACCCCGGTGCGGAACTGGACGACGCGGGCGTACTGATATTGGGTCTCGGTCTCGTAGATGACCCGGCCACCGGCGACGCCGGCGCCGATCGCCGCCGGCGGGATGGCCAGCGAGCCGCCGACGAGCAGCGGGATCACCCAGAGCCGTCGCAGGCGCAGGCCGGGCACCGACACGAGCGCCAGCGCGAGTGCGAAGACGATGAACGTGCGGTGGGTGCCGATCGTGGGGATGAGCAGCAGCGCCGCCAGGAA
>JBAQGP010000480.1:0-5198 GCA_049287845.1 Solirubrobacteraceae bacterium
GTCCAGCGCCGCGCGACAGCCTGCAGAGCGGGGCGGCGAGCGGCTTCCAGCAAGAGCGCATAGGTGGCCATCAGCGACCCCCGGCTGGCCTGCAGGCCGGTGTCCAGAGGCTCGGCGATCGCTCCCACGGCGGCGTCCAGCGCGTCCGAGCCGGTGACGGAGCTCAGCTGCTCGGCATAGGCCAGCAGGCGGGCGGTGTCGCGCTCCGCGGCCAGCTCGAGGGCCGCCGTGAGCAGGTGCTCCTTGGAGTCAAACCAGTACGTGGTGGAGGCCAGCGGCAGCCCGGCGACCTCGGCCACCCGGCGGTGCGTCACGGCGTCGGGACCCACCTCGGCCACGATCGTGAGCACGGCCTCCAGCAGCGCCTCGCGGCGGGCGGCGCCGCGGGGGCGGGGGTTCTCGGCGTTGGTCTTGCGGACGGTGGCGGTTGCCATCGGTACAACTGTACCAATGAGCGGTACATCTGTACCGATGTGTGCTCAGCTGCACACGGATGGTCCGGCCCCGTGAGCTATCGCGACGGCCAGGTCACCTTCGACGGGCCCGGCAGTAGGCGGCCAGCTCTCGGTACACATCGTCGCCGCACACGCGCCGTATCTCCTTGGCCATGCTGAGGTACACCGGCCGCTGGGCGCCGAACGCCTCCTCGTGCTCGGTGCACCACCAGTCGATGATCCCCTCCTGCCCCCAATCGGCAGTCCGGGACGCGCGCACGATGGTGCGCCGGGCCGTCGTGTCGCCGTCGAAGAACAGCGGGACCTGCCAGCAGATCTGCGGCTTCCAGTCGATTGGGTCCTCACCTCGGCGCAGAGCGGCCAGATGAAAGGCACAGCCGGCCCCGGCGGGATGGTCCGGGCGATTGTGAAAGATGCATGCGCCGCGATAGAGCCGGGTGTGGACGCTGTCGGGCTTGAAGCGCGCCTTACCCCACGGGTCGTCCCCGCCGCGGCGCAACGCCACGCGCCGGTTCTGCCAGTCCTCGTCGGTCAGCTGCGCGACCCGTCCGCGGATCATCGCCAGGTCCTCGCCGCCGGGTGCGTCGCCTTCGCCTCGATAGATCTCGACCCCCACCACGCAGCAGCCACGGGCGCTGCCCTGCCGGCTGATGTCCGGGCATCCACGTCCCCAGATGCAGCCGTAGTGAGACAACATGAAGGTCAGGTCAAACTCCCAGCTCCACCCCTGGCTGTCGGTGAATGTGGCCGTTTCGCGCGTGAGCATCAGGATCTGCGCCGCCTTGATGCGGTCGAGGGGACCGACGATACCGATCACCGCCGCCCGCAGAATCGCTCCATCCTCGAGCGACTGCGCGTCATCCGGCACGCTGCGCGCCGACGTCGCCGTGCCGATGAGACTTATCTCAAGGAGGTGGTGGCGGCCCGCCGTGCGTGATAGCAAGCTCAAGGTGAGCGCCCCCACCGCCGCCACCTACGCCCGCCGCCGGGCGGCAGCTCTGCTGGCACTGGCCGCCATCGTCGCCATCGTCGCCGTGATCGTCTTCTCCGGCGGTGGCTCGCCCACCTCGTCGCACCGCACCGCCGCGGTGACGCAGACCACCGTCAGCCGTAGGACGGCACGGCACACCACGCGCCACGCCGTCCGGGCCCCCCTGCCCCTGACGGGCATCACCCCCGGCCGATGGGCGGCCCTCGCGCAGGCGCCGACCTCCCGCGGCGAGGTGTCGGCGGCGCGGATCGGCGATGACGTCTACGTGGTGGGCGGCTTTGACGCGGCCGGGCGGACGAGCAACGTGGTCCAGCGCCTCAACCTGCGTACCCAGCAGTGGTCCTCCGTCGCCCCGATGCCGCAGGCGCTCAATCACATGAGCGCGGTCAGCTACGGCGGTCGCCTCTACGTGGTCGGCGGCTACGGCGCGCCCGGAGACAGCAGCACGGGGACGAGCCGGGGGTTCTGGCGCTATGACCCCGCCAGCGGCCGCTGGACGTCGATGCCCGATGCGCCGGTGGCCCGCGCGGCGGCCGGCGCCGCCGTGCTCGGGCATCGCCTGTACGTCGCGGGCGGGCGCAACGACACGATCAACGCTCTCTCGAGCCTGGCCATCTTCGACTTCGACAGCGGCCGGTGGACGCTCGGGCCCTCGCTGGCCCATCCGCGCGAGCACGTTGCCGCGGTCGCGGCCGACCGCTCGATCTGGGTTCTCGGCGGGCGGGCGCTGGGTCTGGGCAGCTTCACCTACGCCGAGCGCTACACCCCCGGCGCCTCCGCCTGGCAGGAGGTGGCGCCGCTGCCGGTGGCGCGCTCAGGGTTCCAGGCGGTGGCCGCCGGTGGGGGCATCGTCGTGGTCGGCGGTGAGGATGGGACCCAGACGGTGGGCGAGGTCGACCGGTTCAGTCTGCGCTCAGGCCAGTGGAGCCGGCTGGCCGACCTGCCCGTGCCCCGTCACGGCCTCGGCGTGGTGGCCGACGGCCCGCTCGTCTTCGCCATTGACGGTGGCCCACAGGCGGGGCTGACGATGTCTCGCTTCGTCTCCCGCCTACGGGTCGGATCGTCGGGCTAGCCCGCCTGGCCGGCGACGTCTCGGCTGCCGGGGCGGATGCGGGCGGGCCTCAGTCGCTCGGGACGGGCCGCTCAGGGCGTACACGGGCGTGGTCGGGGTAACGGGTTGCGCCAACGCTTCACTCTGCATCTGAAAGGAACTGCGAATGGCCTCCAAGACAGTCGTTGCCGTCCTCGGCGCCGGTGGCACCATGGGGTTCGCGATGGCGCGCAACCTCGCTCGGGCCGGCCACACCGTCCGTGCCTGGAACCGTTCGCCGGAGAAGGCCCAGCCGCTCGGCGACGACGGCGCTCAGGTCCTGGACACGGCCGCCGAGGCAGTTCAGGGCGCGGACGTGATCCTGACCATGCTCCCTGACGCCGACACGGTGATCGACTGCATGAACGGCGACGAGGGTGTCCTGTCGGGGCAGCGGGGGGATGACGTGATCTGGCTGCAGATGAGCACGATCGGCGAGGAGGGCACCGAGCGGTGCGCTGAGTTGGCCCGCGAGCACGATCTGCAGTTCGTCGACTCGCCCGTGCTCGGCACCAAGCAGCCCGCCGAGGAGGGCAAGCTGGTGATCCTCGCCTCCGGCCCCGAGCGGGTTCACGACCGCCTCGCACCGGTGCTCGACGCGATGGGACAGCGGACGATGTGGGTGGGCGACGCCGGCAATGGGACCAAGCTCAAGCTGGCTACCAACTCATGGCTGCTGGCGGTCGTCGAGGGTGCCGCCGAGACGCTGGCTCTGGCGGAGGGCATGGGCATCGACCCCCAGCTGGTATTCGACGCCGTCGAGGGGGGACCCCTCGACATGCCCTACCTCAAGCTCAAGGGCAACGCGATGCTCCAGCGCGACTTCCAGCCATCCTTCGCGCTCAAGCTGGCGACCAAAGACGCCGGGCTGGTGGAGGCCGCCGCGAAGGCGCACGGTCTTGACCTCCCGGTCGTCGCAGCGATCCACCGGCGCATGGAGGAGGCGGTTGGCGAGCACGGCGATGAGGATCTGAGCGCAACCTTCCTGACCAGCGCTCGGTAAGCGCGGCAGCGCGGTCCGCCATTCAGGCGGGCTCTGCTTGCACGGCGGGCTCGGAGTAGCCGGTCTTAGTACACGCCGTTGGCGCCCAGAGTGAGCGCATAGCGCAGTGAGAAGGGCCCGGCATTGATCATCCACGGCCGGCCCACCCACAGGTAGGCGTCAGCCTGGGCGGCGGCGATGCTTCGATCGGCGGCGCTGAGATGCCAGCGGGGGTTGGCCACGTCGGTGGTCGGAGGGATGCCGAGCCGTTGGCAGACCTGCTGGCCCGGGTGATTGCAGGGAGGCGTGTAGTTGGACCTGGCGGCGCCCCCGGGGACTTGGCCCGCGAGGTACGGCGTACCGTTCTCGTCGGTATTGATCACGAAGTGCTTGTCACGCGCTCCCGCCGCCGCCAGGTCCCGATTGATCGCCGCCCCCCACTGCAGCTGCAGATCGGTGGAGCCGTACTGGGTGACGTCGAGCGCGAAACCGCGGGAGCGCCGAATCCCGGAGCGCTCGAGCATCTGCGCGATGGTCGCCGGGCGGTCCCAGCCATAGGCGCCCGCGTCGATGTACACCGTGGTGTGGGGCAGCGCGTTGAAGACCGTCGCAGCGTAGGAGACGAGTTGCTCGGGAACGGCGGTGGGTACGCACGCCGCGAAGGGCAGGTCGGGCTGCAGGATCAGCGCAACGCGCGACGACCCGATCCCGGCCGCATAGCTGCGAACCCACGCCCGGTAGGCGGCCTGGTTGCCGGCCGACCATGACCCCGAGCAGCTCTCCCACGGGTTCAGGCGAAAGAGGGCAACCTGGGTGAGGACGTTGGGATCTCCCTGAGCCGAGTCCTGAATCGATTCCCGCGCGGTCTCCCTGGCGTTGGTGTCCCAGAAGCCGGCCCACACCGCACGCGGACGCAGCGCGATCTTCCCCAGCAGCGACCGAGCTCGGCCACGAGCAGCCGCGTACGCGGGCCACACGCCGTCGATCGGCCCTTCGTACACGCCCCACTTCATCCCCGCCAGCGGGTTGCCCGTGGCGGTGTGGCCCAGCCCGGCGTTGGCGGTGCCCGCCGATGCGGGCCCGACGCCGATGACCAGCGCCACAAGCGCCACCACCAGCACGAGGCCGGCTCCTCGACTCGCTCCGATCATCCGATGCACAGGCGCAAACCCTAGCGCTGGGTCGCCACAGCCGGGACGGACTCCCGCGGACCGAACCTGACCGGATCGGACCGTAGCGTCTCGTCGTCACACGATCACCCCAGAGGGAGGGACGATGGAGATGAAGCTCGAGCTGGTGGCCGTCCCGGTCTCAGACCCCGACCGCGCCAAGACGTTCTACACCGACCAAGTGGGGTTCAACGCCGACCACGACTTCACGGTGCAGGAGGGGTTGCGTTTCATCCAGCTCACGCCCCCCGGCTCGGCGTGCTCGGTCGCGCTGGGGGTCGGGATCACCGACGCGGAGCCGGGCAGCGTCCGCGGGCTCCAGCTGGTGGTGGCCAGCGCCGACGCTGCGCACGATGAGCTCGCCGGTCGCGGCGTCGATGTGTCCGACGTCCAGGAGTTCCCGTGGGGGAGGTTCGTGTTCTTCGCCGACCCCGACGGCAATCGGTGGGCGATCCAGGAGGTCGTGCGTCCGAGCTGACCCTTGAATCGGCGCGCTGACCAGGGTCGGCGC
>JBAQGP010000481.1:0-2675 GCA_049287845.1 Solirubrobacteraceae bacterium
ATCCTGGCGGCCGCGGCGCTCGCTGCCGTGGCCGGCGTAGCGCTCGTACTCACCCACCCGAGCGGATCGACCCCGCGCCGGGCCACCGCCGCCGAGGCGCGGGCGATCCTGCGCGGTGCGGCCGCAGGGCTCGCGGTGCCCGCCGGGGCCGTCCTGCACGTCGCAAGCACGAGCATGGAGACGTTCTCCGATCGGCCCGGGTGGACCAGATCACGCGACCAGATCTGGCAGGAAACCTCCTATCCCTACGACGCGCGCAGCATAGGGCACGACAGCTTCTCGTTCACGCACCCGTCCTCGCAGGAGTATGCGATCGTCGAGAACGTGGTGCAGCTGTACGACCCGCAGCGCAACACGATCTACGCAAACCAGCCTCTCCCGTTCACGATCCATCCCGCCGCCCGAACCGGCCGCTACCTGCTCACCCCCACCCATGACCCCGAGGCGCCGACAATCACGATCACCGCCCCCCAGCTACGCGCGCTGCGCGACCGGCAGGACACCATCATCTACGACACCCGACACCACGTGTCCGTGGTCTCGTACCGCTCGATCCAACACCAGCAGCCGTTCCTGGCCAACATCCGCAAGACGGCACTCGCGCTGCTGCACTCCGGGCACGCGCAGGTTCTCTACAACACGCAGTTCGCAGGCCGCGCCGCGATCGCGATCTCAGGGCCAGGACCGATCCCCGCCATTCCTCGGGAGACCTACTACGTCACGCCACGCACGTACCGGCCGCTCGGCCTGGTCCAGCGTGGGGCCGGCACATCCGGCCAAACCTGGACGACGCGCTTCACCACCTACCGGCTGCTGCCCGGGACGGTCGCCAACCGCGCGCTCGTGACGCTCCCCGGCGCCCATCCCCACGCCGTGATCGACACAAGCCCCGCCGATTACAACGCGGCCTCCAGCCGGCTATCCAAGTAGGCCCCAGCGTCATAAGCGGTGAGATGACTCTGTGCCGGTGTGTCTCCGGTCTGCGATGCACGAAGACGAACCAGGAGAAATAACGACCTGGCCCGTGTCCGATGAGCCTTGGGTCGACGATTGAGACGGCCAGGTCGCCGGCGCCGGGCGGCCCCGGCGACGTCCGGAACGGTCCGCTGGTCGATGGCTCAGCGAAGTTAGTGCACGCGCCTACGGTTGCCTTCTCGATTGTTCATCGAACCGCGGCTGCGTGCTGCTCCGGTCGCGAGAAACGCAGCCAAGCGCCTGGAGACCCGAGGCGGTCAGGCCGCGCGTTGTCGACAGCGCCGGGGAACGGCACGGTGGCTGGACGATGGGCGAGACATGTCGCCGAATCTGTTGTCACAGGAAGGCTGTTTGTGCGAAGAAGGTGGTGTGCGGCGCGCAGTTGGCGATGATGCGGGTCTGCTGCTGGCGGCGGCGAGCGGCGATGATCGCGCGTTCGCGGAGTTCTATCGCCGGTGGCTGCCCTCAGTTACGAGCTATCACCTGCGGCGGACGCGGTCAACGGAGGTGGCGTTTGATCTGACGGCGGAGACGTTCGCGGCGGTGGTGGCTGATCTGGGGCGCTTTGATCCCGTGCGGGGGTCGGCGGCTGGCTGGTTGTTTGAGATCGCTGAGCACAAGCTACTGGACAGCATGCGCCGGGCCAGGGTGGAGAGCTCGGCACGTGTGCGGTTGGGGCACGAGCCAGTGATGCTTGAGGACCGCGATCTTCAGCGTGTTGAGGAGCTGGCGTCGCTGGGGGACGGCCGTCAGCTGGATCGGCTGTTGGCTCAGTTGCCAGCGGCGCAGCGCGATGCGGTCCGCGCGCGCGTCCTGGAGGAGCGCTCGTATGCAGAGATAGCGGGCGAGATGGAGTGCTCGGAGGCGGTCGTGCGCCAGCGCGTGCACCGTGGGCTGAGCCGCCTGCGCGAACGACTGAAGGAGACCTCATGAGCGCACACGAGAAGCTCGAACACCAGCTGCGAGCCAGCGTGGCTCGCCAGGCCGGGCGAGGGTCGGCGCTTCGTGGGGGCTGGTGGTCGTGGTCCCGGGGCGCTTCCGCGCTGCTCGTCGCGCTGAGTATCGCGATCGTCTTGGGGGTGGCGGTCGTCGCCTTGGTCGCGTTGCGCCATGGTCGCGGCCCGTCTTCCGCAGCGACGCCGCCGGCGACCACTGACCATCGGTCCCGGTTTGGGCCGCCGCCTCGGGATCCGGGGCCTATTCCTCACAACGTCGATGACGCTGTGGTTGCGGCAGCGTGGAACACCGCTGCACGCCAGGATTCGGCGTGTCGCCTAGCACCGGCGCAGCCGGGTGCCGGGGTGACGAATGGGACCCCGAGCGCCGCGATGCTCTCCACGCTGCCCGTTCTGCGTCATCCCGCGACCAGCGCCGATCATCTCCCGGACAATCTCTACGCCCCCTTTTCCGGTCAACCAAGGGTGTTGCTCGGCGGCCAGGGCGGCGCCGTCTACGTCCGCTATATCCGTCGGGTGCGCGTCGCGGACGGGATGACGTTCTACCTGGTGCCAGCGACCAAGCTCGGGCGACCTCCGCTCTCCCGGACAGCGGCCGACCGCTGCTATCGGCTTACCGTCGCCGCCTTGCAAGCCGAGCTGCCTAGGGTCCCCGTGGCCAAGCGGGCTGCGACGCGCCGCTACGGCGATGCCGAGTTCGCGGTCGGCCGCTACAACCTGCAGACCTCGAGTGTCCATGACGGC
>JBAQGP010000482.1:0-2569 GCA_049287845.1 Solirubrobacteraceae bacterium
CTGAACGGCGTGTTGGAAGTGACGATCAGGCTGGCGCGCTCGTAGCGGCGCGCGACGAGCATGAACATCAGGTTCGCTGCCTGCGGGTCGTACGGGATGTAGCCGACCTCGTCGCAGATCAGCAGCGGGATGCGCTCGAGGCGTTTGAGCTCGTCGTCGAGGTGGCCTTGGCGTTGCGCGTCGGCGAGCAGCGCGACCCACTCGGTCGCGGTTTTGAAGATCACGCGCTGGCCGGCGAGGCAGGCGCGGATGCCGAGCGCGATCGCGAGGTGCGTCTTGCCGGTCCCTGGCGGGCCGAGCAGCACGACGTTTTCTTTGGCGTGCAGGAAGTCGAGCTGGCCGAGGTGCTCAACGACCTGCTTCTTCACGCTGCGCTGGAAGGTGAAGTCGAACTCCTCGAGCGTTTTGCGCGACGGGAACCGCGCGGCACGGATCCGCAGCTGCCCACCGGAGGACTCGCGGGAGGAGATCTCGGTCGACAGCAGCGCCTCAGCAAACCGCTCATAGCTCCACTCCTCAGAGCGGGCGCGCTCAACAAGCTTCGGCAGCGCTCTCGCCGCCGCCGGCGCTTTCAACGCCCGGAACAGGTGCGTGAGCTCAGCCGTGTTGCTCATGCCATCAAAGCGTCATAGACGACGAGGGAGCGCTGCTCAACGTCGATCTGCACGCCGCGGCGCTCACCGCGCAGAACCTTCAGCGCCCGGGCGTGCTCGAGTGCGTTGATCGTGCGGTGCTTGGCAAAGCTGCGCTCATGACTCGCGGCGATCTCGCCCGTGTCGAGCACCGTCGCTGTGAGCTGCTGCTGGGAGACACGGACCTCCACGCGCCGAGACACGAACCCCGGATCAAGCGAGTAGTCGTTGGTGTCAAAGCGCAGATACGGATCGGGCGGGACGCGCATCACGAAGCGACGATCGAGATCGAGCTCGCGCGCAGGCAGCGCTCGCATCGCACTGAGCTCCTCGGCCAAGCGGTCGATCGGCCGGCAGCGCAAGCCGCGGTGGGTGCGAGCGTTAGCCTTCTCAAACCACGCGTCGAGCTGGAGTTGGAAGTCGAGCGGGTTGGCGAATGCCCGACCGGGCTCAAAGTTGGTCTCCAGGTACTGCTGGAGCTTCTCGACCGCGCCCTTGGCCTGCGGATCGCGCGCCTCGCAGAAATGCCAGTCGCTCTTCAGCTGACCGCACAGCCCCGCCATCGCGTCCGTCGGGCGACCGCCGCCAGCGTGCAGCGCGCCCTCGCGATCCCAGACCAGCGTCGACGGCAGCGCGCCGAACGACCACAAGCAGCGCGCGATCCCCCAGAGCAGATCTTCCGCCTCCTTCGAGAACACCAAAGCACCGGCACCCACACGCGAATAGCCGAGCAACGCGACGACGACATAGCCCCGCCGCGTCTGGCCGTGACCGACCGGGATCTCGCGCGACGGCTGCCACAGATCGAACTGGCAGATCTCCCCGGGCCGATAGATCGTGCGCTGAAACGTCCGCGGCGTTAGAAACAACGGGCGCACCTCGCGCAAATAGTCATCAACGATGCTCTTGCCGCCATCGAAGCCCAACGGCTCGATCAGCTCGCGAATCCTGACCCCGGTGAGCTTCGGCTCAACACGCAGCAGCTCGTGGATCTCCTCCTTGAACGGCTCGAGCTTCGAAGGCCTGCTCGCTCGCTCATACCGCGGCGGCTCATCGGCACGCAGCGCACGCCGAACCGTGTTGCGATCGATCCCATAGCGGCGAGCCAACTCCTTGATGCCCACGCCGCGCACGAAATACTCCCGCCGCAGCTCGGCCCAGCGCTCCACGTCCAGCACGCCCTCTCTCCCGGTCTCGATCAATTGATGATCGAGCCAGGCTCACCAGCCCCCCGGACGCCTCAGCCAACGCCTTCAAGGGGGTGCATTTTCAATCGGCAGAGGGGGGTGAGTCTTGCATCGGCGCGGACAGTCAGCGCTTCACGAATTGGCGTCCGCACGATCCGTACTGGTCGGAGGTCGAGGCGCTCCCGCGAAAGATCGGACCACGAGTCGTGGTCGCCCGAGGTTCCGCGGCCCCTTTGGGGATCTACGATCGGTCCGTGTCGCCAGGCTTCGTGCGCTCGTGGACCGCTCGCGATGTGGCCGACGTCCTCGAAGCGATGCCTCCCTGGTTTCTCACCGACCTCGTGGGCGTCTTCCTGCTCGGTGGTACCGCGAAGCAACGAAGCCTGACCACGAAGATGACTTACGGGATCTACAGCGCGGGCCGGATCTTCCTGTTCGCGCACTCCGAGACGCGGCTTGTGCAGAGGTTGCCCAAGATGCCCAAACCCAGCGTGGCGAGGGAGTACACGAAGTTTGGTGCGACCGTCAATCCCGACGACAAGGGCGGTGCGCTGTTGACGTTCGACCGCTCAAGTCTGCGTCAGTTCTACCTCTACGACGTACTGCTCCACGAAGTGGGGCATCACGTCGATCGAGACGAGCACGCCGACAACGCGGAGCGGTACGCGCACTGGTTCGCCGAGTTCCAGCATGCCCGACTCCTTGACGGCTGATCCCGACGCCGTGCTCGCTGCTCTGAGCGAGAAGGGT
>JBAQGP010000483.1:0-3402 GCA_049287845.1 Solirubrobacteraceae bacterium
GCCCAGGACAGGCCGCCGGCCGGCTCAACCGTGCGCTAGGTGAACGCGGAGAGGCCGGTCAGATCCCGGCCGAGGATGAGAGACTGGACGCTGTCGGTGCCCTCGTAGGTTTCGACGATCTCCAGGTCGGTGAGGTGCCGGGCGACGTGGTAGTCCAGCAGCAGGCCGTTGCCGCCCATGATGTCGCGCGCCTCTGAGCACACGAGCTTGGCCTTACGCGCGTTGTGCAGTTTGGCCAGCGATGCCATCGGACCGGTCATCGCGCCCTGCTCCTGCAGCCGGGCGAGCGCGAGGCAGATCAGCTGCATGGCCGTCGTCTCGGCCACCATCGTCGCCAGCTTGGCCTGCACCAGCTGAAAGCCGGCGATCGGCTGCCCGAACTGCGTGCGCTGCGCGGCGTAGGCCACGGCTGCCTCGACGCCCGCCATCGCATGTCCCACGCACTCCCAGGCCGCGCCCCCGCGCGTCTGGTCCAGGACGCGCGTCGCGTCCTCGAAGGTGCGCGCGTTCGCGAGCCGGTTCTCCGCCGGGATGCGGACGTCGCTGAGCGCGATCTCGGCCTGCCACACCGCGCGCTTGCCGATCTTGCCGGTGATGAGGGCGGAGGCGTCAAAGCCGGGGGTGCCCTTCTCCACCGCATAGGCGCCGACATCGCCCGCGTCGTCGCGCGCCCAGACGATCACGAGATCGGCGAACGAGGCGTTGCCGATCCATCGCTTGGCGCCGTTGAGGATGAAGCCGTCACCCTGACGGCGCGCCACCGTCTCGAGGGAGACCGAGTCTGAGCCGTGCTCCGGCTCGGTGAGCGCGAAGGCCCCGATCAGCTCGAGCCGTGCCATCGGCGGCAGCCACCGCGACCGCTGCTCGTCGGAGCCCAGCAGGGCGATCGTGCCCATCGCCAGGCCGGAGTGAACCCCGAAGAACGTGTTCAGGCTCCCATCGGCGCGGGCGAGCTCGCGCGACACGATGCCCGCGGCCAGCCGCGACATTCCCGGACACCCATAGCCGTCGATGATGGTGCCGGCCACCTCGAGCTTGGCGAGCTTGGGGACGAGCTCGAAGGGAAACTCGGCTCGCTCCCAGTAGTCGTTGATGACCGGGAGAACCTCGTGTTCGCCAAAGGCGCGGACCCGATCGCGGATCGAGCGCTCGGCGTCGCTCAGCTGCTCGTCGAGCCGGTAGTAGTCCGCGGCGCGAGCGGCCCGGTCCTGGTCGGTCTCGGCGGTCATCAGCCTGGTCCTACCCGCTGTAGGCTGGCCGCTCACGCCGGCCACGTCTACAGCGCTCGGAGGAACACGATGGATGCCGTCAACCGCCAGGTCCGCCTGGCCGCCCGCCCGGTCGGGCTGCCCAAGCCGACCGATTGGGATCACACCGAGGAGCCCGTCTCCGAGCCGGGCGAGGGCGAGGTGCTCGTCAAGGTCAAGTATCTGTCGCTGGATCCGGCGATGCGGGGGTGGATGAACGATGCCCGCTCCTACATGCCGCCGGTCGGCATCGGCGAGGTGATGCGCGCGGGCGGATGTGGGGAGGTGGTCGCCTCCCGGCACCGGGGGTTTCAGCCCGGCGACCACGTCACCGGCGTCACCGGGATCCAGGAGCACGCGGTGCTCAGCGGGGACGGGCTGATCAAGGTCGACCCCGAGCTCGCGCCGCTTCCCGTGTACCTGGGCACGCTCGGCATGCCGGGGATGACCGCGTACTTCGGCCTGCTGGAGATCGGCAAGCCCCAACAGGGCCAGACCGTGGTCGTCTCGGGCGCGGCGGGCGCGGTCGGCAGCGTCGTGGGGCAGATCGCCAAGATCAAAGGCTGCCGGGCCGTGGGGATCGCGGGCGGCGAGGAGAAGTGCCGCCACGTGGTCGACGAGCTGGGCTTTGACGCCTGCATCGACTACAAGGCCGCCGACGTCCTCAAGGCCCTGCGCGAGCACTGTCCCAAGGGGATCGACGTCTACTTCGACAACGTCGGCGGCGAGATCCTCGACGCCGCGCTGGCATGTCTGGCCCGCGGCGCCCGGGTGCCTCTGTGCGGCGCGATCTCGCAGTACAACGCCGAGGGCGGGATGCGGGGCCCGAGCAACTACATGTCGCTGCTGGTCAACCGGGCCAGCATGACCGGCTTCCTCGTCTTCGATTTCGCCGACCGCTACGCCCAGGCCGCACAGGAGATGGGCGGCTGGCTCAGGGAGGGCCGGCTCAAGACCTTCGAGGACGTCGCCGGCGGCGGCGTCGAGAAGTTCCCCGAGACCCTCTTGCGCCTGTTCCGGGGCGAGAACCTCGGCAAGCTCGTCCTCGAGGTGGATCCCGGCTGAGCCGTAGCGCGACCCGACGCTGCCCTCGGCACGCCCTCGTCGGTCCAGAAAGCTGGCTCACTGTGGTTTCGGGCTGGTCACAAGCCGAGGGTTGCCCGTAGCTACATTGGGGAGCGGTTCGGTGCAGAACGGGACGCGGATGGGAGTCGGCAGATGGTGAGACTGGGTCGCTGGTGCATTGCTCATCGCCGTTGGGTGATCGCGGGGTGGATCGTCTTGGCGGTGGTGACGACCCTCATCGCCAGCGCCGTGGGCCGTCAGTACGCCACCGATTTCAGCCTCCCGGGGACCGAGGCCCAGCACGTCGTCGACCTGCTCGGCAGCCAGTTCAAGGCGCAGAGCGGCGACGTGGACACGATCGTGTTCCACAACGCACGCGGCAGCATCGACGACCCGGCCGTGCGCAAGGCGATGGAGCCGCTGCTCGCGAGCGTCGAAAAGATGCCGCACGTCGTCAGCGTGATCAGCCCCTACAGCCAGACCGGGGCGGTCGAGGTGTCCAAGGACCGCAGGACGGCCTTCGCCACCGTCAACTACGACAAGCGGGCCAACCTTCTTCCCGATAAGACCGGGCAACCGGTGCTGAACGCGATCAACGCGGCGAAGGTGCCGGGGCTGAAGCTCGCCGCCGGCGGCCAGGTCATCGAGCAGGCCGAGGGCTTCAACATCGGACCCGCCACCTCGGTCGGCGTGGTGGCGGCGCTCATCATCCTGCTGCTCACCTTCGGCACCCTCAGCGCCGCCGGAATGCCGATGGTCACGGCGGGCCTGGGCCTGATCACCGGTATCGCCCTGGTCGGTCTCGGCACGCACATCACGAGCATGTCCAACGTCTCCCCGGAGCTGGCCGTGATGATCGGGCTCGGCGTCGGGGTCGACTACGCCCTCTTCATCGTCACCCGCTTCAAGGAGAACTACGCCCGCAACCAGGACGTGGAGGCATCGATCCTGCAGGCGATGGACACCTCGGGCCGCGCGATCCTGCTCGCCGGGACGACGGTCATCATCGCGCTGCTCGGCATGTTCGCCACCGGCGTGACCTTCATGTACGGGCTGGCCATCGCCTCGGTGCTGGCCGTCCTCCTCGTCC
>JBAQGP010000484.1:0-4539 GCA_049287845.1 Solirubrobacteraceae bacterium
GGAAATACCTGCAAAATCCGCCACAAGCCCTCGCGGGCAACCGGCGACCCACAGCCCAACCTCTCCCAAGCCGGCCGTTGACGTTCGCCCGAGCCCCGAGACACGCCGGGCAAGCTCGCGGCCGGCGTCAGCTCTTGGACGGCGCTTTGGTCTCTGACTTCTTGGAGGAGCCGGAGTCCGAGGACTTCGACGACGAGCCGCCGTCGGAGTTGGAGCTGCTGCTCGAATCCGAGGAGGAGTTGCTCGAGGAGGACTCGTTCTTGCTCGAGGAGGACTCGTTCTTGCTCGAGGAGCTCTCCTTGGCCTCCCTCATCTCACGCGAGCGCTGGCGGGTGCCGTAGTCCGTGTTGTAGAAGCCCGAGCCCTTGAAGTGCACGGCGATGGGATGAAACACGCGCTGCACCGTGGCACCGCAGACCTCGCACTTGGTCACGGCATCATCGCTGATCCGCTGCATGACCTCGAACTGATGGCCCTTCTTGCACCGGTACTCGTAAATGGGCATCGCTTCACAGAATATAGCTGGCACTCCGGGAGCCAGAGTGCCAAGCGGGCGAGCGGGGTCGGCTGGGGTCGCCGGGCACGCGGTCCCGACGGGCAGTCGGCGGCTACTATCGACGGCCGCCGCCCATGCCTCCCGAGCCCGTCACCATGGACAAGATCGTGTCGTTGTGCAAGCGGCGCGGGTTCGTGTTCCAGAGCTCGGAGATCTACGGCGGGATCGGGTCCAGCTACGACTACGGGCACTACGGCGTTCTGCTCAAGAACAACGTCAAGGGCCAGTGGTGGCGGGCGATGCTCCAGGAGCGCGACGACATCCTCGCGCTGGACTCGGCGATCATCCAGCACCCGCGGACGTGGGAGGCCAGCGGGCATCTGGCCGGCTTCACCGACCCGCTCGTCGATTGCCGGACATGCAAGCTGCGCTTCCGGGCCGACCACCTCGACGTCTCCGCCTGTGGCCGCAAGCCCTCCAAGCACCCCGGTGAGACCCCGGACTGCGACCTGACCGACGCCCGCGACTTCAACCTGATGTTCGAGACGACGGTGGGCCCGGTCAAAGAGGAGGGCGCGACCGTGTACCTGCGGCCCGAGACGGCCCAGGGAATCTTCCTCAACTTCAAGAACTACCTGCAGTTCGGGCGCAAGAAGCCGCCGTTCGGGATCGCCCAGATCGGCAAGAGCTTCCGCAACGAGATCACTCCCGGCAACTTCATCTTCCGCACCCGCGAGTTCGAGCAGATGGAGATGGAGTTCTTCGTGCCCCCCACCGAGGCGACCAACTGGTTCGAGCACTGGCTCACCCAGCGCCACGAGTGGTACCTGAAGCTGGGGATCCGCGCCGACCACCTGCGCCTGCGCGCCCACGAGGCCGACGAGCTCTCGCACTACTCCAGCGCCACCAGCGATGTCGAGTACCTGTTCCCGATCGGCTGGCAGGAGCTCGAGGGGATCGCCAACCGCGGCAACTTCGACCTCACCCAGCACGCCGCGCACTCCGGACAGAAGCTGGAGTACGTCGACACCGCGTCCGGCGAGCGCTACGTCCCGCATGTCATCGAGCCGGCCGCCGGCGCTGACCGGGCGATGCTGGCCTTCCTCGTCGACGCCTACGACGAGGACGAGATCGGCGGCGAGCCGCGCACCGTGCTGCGCCTGCACCCGCTGCTGGCGCCCGTCAAGGTGGCGGTCCTCCCGCTCGTGCGCAAGGACGGCCAGCCCGAGCTGGCCCGGCGCGTCTGGACCGAGCTGCGCGAGCGTGTCCAGGCCGAGTACGACGAGGGCGGCGCGATCGGGCGCCGCTACCGGCGCCAGGACGAGATCGGCACGCCCTGGGCGGTCACGATCGACCACCAGTCCCTGGAGGACGACACGGTCACGCTGCGCGAGCGCGACAGCCTGACCCAGGACCGGATCGCGATCTCAGAGCTCGGCGACGAGATCGAGCGGCGGTTGCGGGCCCCGTGGACCTCGCCGAAGATTCCCTCCGGCGACGCCTGATCGCGATCGCCGCCCCAGGACCTGTCGCTCGATCGACGTCCGGGAAGCCCGCTCACGGCGCCAGCAGAATCTTCAGCTTGTCGCTGCCGGGCGCAGTGAGTGCCTGGAAGGCCGCCTCGGCCTCCGCCAGCGGCACGATCTCGGTGATCAGCTCGCCGACGGGGATCGCGCCGGTCGCGAGCATGTCGATCGCGGCCTGAAATTGGGCGCGCCGATAGGCGATCACGCCCTGGATCTCCAGCTCCTTGATGACGATGGCGGGAGCCGCCAGGTCAAGCGGGCTCAAGGACAGGCCGACGAGCAGCAGGCGCCCGAGCGGCCGCAGGATCTTCACGGCGAGCTGGGCCGAAGCCGGAGTCCCCGCGCAGTCAAAGACGTACGCCGGGCTTTCCGCCGACGGGGTGAGGGCAACTTCATCGATCGAAACGGTGTGGAGGCCGAGCGCGGCGGCGCGCTGAGCGCGGGCCGAGTTGCGGGAGCACACCACGGTCCGCCGCACTCCCCGGTGGCGCAACACCAGCGCGACGAGCAGGCCGATCGGGCCGGCGCCCAACACCAGCACCGGCTCATCTCCAACGATCCTGGCCTGATCGACAGCGCGGATCGCAACCGCCAGCGGCTCGACCAAGGTCCCAGCCCGGTCATCGACCGCGTCGGGCAGCGAGAACAGCATCCGTTCATCGACCACCACCTGCCCGGCATACGCGCCCGGCCGGCCGGTGCCGAGGCCGACGCCGTTGCTCACCGCGCGGGAGCACACCTGCTCGTTGCCGGCCCGGCAGACCGCGCACTCGCCGCACTGCCCGAAGGGAAGCACGCACACCCGGCTGCCCGCCCTCCACCCACGCACGGTGTCGCCGACGGCGATGATCCGGCCTGAGAACTCGTGCCCCGGAACGGTGCCGGCCGGGAACAGCTCCGGCACGTCGCGGAAGTGCAGGTCCGAGCCGCAGATCCCGCAGTAGGAGACCTCGACGAGCACCTGTCCTGCGCCCGGCTCGGGTGCCGGGCATTCGATGGCGACCAACCGCCGGTCTTCGTCAACCTTCACCGCGCGCATGTCACCGCACCACGTAGGCGTCATACACAACCTGGTCTTGCAGGCGCAGCGCGGAGGCGACGGCCACAACCCAGTTCAGCCACTCGTACTCGGGAGCCGATGTCTCGTACTGAATCGACACTCGGAAGTAGTACTCGGAAGGATCGACGGGCTCGCCATGGGCGATCCGCTCCAGCACCTCGCGCGGGCCATGCCGGCACCCGCGTGTGGCGACGGAGATCAGCGCCCCGTCGTGACACTCCAGGGTGTAGCGGGTATCGATCGTCGCGGTTCCGTCCTCATGGACCACCTGCCAATCCGCGCCGCCAGGCAGCACCTTGCCCGACAGCCGTGGTCCGTCGAAGTCGCCTCCGGTGATACCGATCACTCGCCGTCGCCCCCACGGCGTCTGTCCGAGCTCTAGCGGCTGCGCGAGCGTCGCCCGAAACCGGGCGATCAGCTCCAGATGCGGCGGGACAGGCTCCAGGGGCGGCATTTCCTCTCCTCGGGCGTTCAGCGCAGGAATTCTGTGACCAGGTTGAACATCTGCTCGGGCTGGTCGCCCTGGACGGCATGGCCGCAGTCCTCGAGTAGCTCGACGCGGCTGCCCTCGATCCGGCTGGCGAACTCCTCGGCGTAGATGACCGGGACCAGCGCGTCGTCTCGACCCCACAGCACCAGCGTCGGCACCGCGATCCGGTGCAGTCGCCGGGCGAGGCCGTGATCGGCGATCGGCCACGCGAACTTCGTCGTGCAGCCGATGTTCCACACTCCCTGAGCGATCGCCGCCGGGACCTGGTCTGGATCGTCAGGAAGCGCCAGAAGCGCCCGCGCCGCCTCGCTCTCGGGGTCCTTGAACAGGTAGGCCGGCACGTCCTCCGGCGGGCCCGTGACCATCTCCACGAGTCGGATGGGAGCGTCGTCGCGCCACAGCCCGATCGGAGACAGCAGGACGAGCCGGCTCAAGGCCTCCGGGAAGCTCGCAGCGAGGTCGGCGGCGATCATCCCGCCGAACGACATGCCGACCACCGCGGGGCGCTCGAGCCCGAGCGCCCGCAGCGTCTCCTCGTAGGCGAGCAGCAGCTCCCAGAACGTGAAGACCTCGCGGATCGCCTGCGGCTCGCCCGGCGAGGTGCCCGGATGCTCCGGCGCATAGACGGTGTGCCGCTCGGCCAGCCGGTCGAGCAGCGGCTGCCATGCCAGCCCGGACAGCGGATGAAAGAACACCACGGGTGGACCGTTGCCCGCCACCTTAACGTGGAGGCGCAGCCGGCCGTCGCACACCTCCACCGCCTCGTCGCGCACATCGGCGAAACCGGTCGCCATCACGCCTCCCCTCCGGCGGCCGCGCCAGCGACGGCGCGGTTGATCTCAGACCCGCGCGGCCACCAGTGGTTCTCCCATCCCTCCTCGTCCCAGATCGGCCGCAGCCTCGGCAACACCTCCGATGCGAACAACGAGATGTTCTTCTCGGTCAGCTCGCGCGGCATCGACCCGTT
>JBAQGP010000485.1:0-1790 GCA_049287845.1 Solirubrobacteraceae bacterium
GTGGAAGCCCGGCGCCTGGCGGCGGGGGAAGAGCACGAGCGGCTCGGCGGCCAGCCGCTTGAGCGGGATGCGGCGCAGCCCGGCGAGCTCGTGGTCCTCGGGGATGGCGGCGATCGTGTGCTCGCGCATGACCTCCTGCAGATGCAGGTCGGTGTCTGACTGGATGGGTGGGCGCACCAGCCCGACGTCGACGACGCCGGTGCTCAGCGACCGCAGCTGCTCGGCCGTGGAGCGCTCACGCAGCTCGATCTCCACCCCGGGACGGCTGCGGCGGAAGCGCTGGACGGCGGCGGGCACGATCGACAGCAGGGCCGAGCCCACGAACGAGACGCGCAGCACCCCGGACTGTCCGGCGTCGATGGCCCGCGCCGTGGAGACGGCGACGTCGAGCTCGGCGAGCATGGCTCGGGCGTCGCGCAGGAAGGCGTCACCGGCCGGGGTGAGCTCGACGCGGCGGCGGGTGCGCTCCAGCAGCGTGCAGCCGAGCTCGGTCTCCAGCGCGCGGATCTGCTGGCTGAGCGGGGGCTGGGAGATGTGCAGGCGCGCCGCGGCCCGCCGGAAGTGAAGCTCCTCGGCAACGGCGACGAAGTAGCGAAGCTGACGTAGTTCCATGACCTCTATCCGATGGCGGCGACCCTGGTCTGAGTGATACGAGAACCAAATCAATAGATCGTAATTGGATATTGGACAGGATCAAGCGCCGGGCTTAGCGTCCCCGGCCATGTCGTTTCTCCTGGAGTGCCCCAACTGCGGGGTGCGTGAGGTCACCGACTTCGGCTTCGGTGGAGAGGTCTCCGCACGGCCCAAGTCGCGCCCGAGCTTCCGCGAGCTCAACACGTACAACTACTTCCGCCGCAACGTCGCCGGTGTCCAGCGGGAGTGGTGGTTTCACCGCTCGGGCTGCCGCGCCTGGTTCATCGCCGAGCGCGACACGGTCACCAACGACGTCAAGTTCACGGCGCTGCCCGCCGGACGACCCACGCCGCCCGCGGCCGTGGCGAGCCCGGATGGCGAGCGGGGGCAGGCGTGAGCCGCCTCAGTCCGCAGCCCGGCGAGCGCATCGACCGGACCAAGAAGGTCTCCTTCACCTTCGACGGCAAGAAGGTGCAGGCCTTCCAGGGGGACACGATCGGCTCGGCGCTGTACGCCGCCGGGCGGCGTACCTTCAGCCGCAGCTTCAAGTATCACCGCCGCCGGGGGCTGATGTGCGTGGCCGGTCAGTGCCCCAACTGCATCTGCGCCGTCGACGGGGCGCCCGGGGCGCGGGCCTGCACCGAGCCGGTGCGTGAGGGCATCACCGTCACCCACGTCAACGCGCGGCCGTCGCTGGAATTCGACGCCATGCGCGCCACCGACATCTTCGGCGGGCCGTTCACGCCGCCCGGCTTCTACTACAAGACGTTCATCCGGCCGCGCCGGCTGTGGCCGCTCTACGAGAAGATCCTGCGCAACGCCGCCGGCCTGGGCAAGCTGCGCCACTCCCAGCCCGAGCGCGAGTGGCGCACCGAGTACCGGCGCCGCCACGCCGACGTCCTGGTCACGGGGGGCGGCATCGCCGGGCTCAACGCGGCGCTCGCCGCGGCACGCCTGGGCGCCGACGTCGTCCTCGCCGACGAGGGCGCCGAGCCCGGCGGCCAGCAGCTCGTCGAGTCAGACGGCCAGGGCCTCGGCCGGCTGCTCGCCGACGTGCGCGAGGCCGGGGTGGAGATCATCCACCAGGGCTCCGCGCTGGGCTACTTCGACGGCCTGGTCCCCGTGTGGCAGCGCGACATCCTGCACCAGGTCCGCGC
>JBAQGP010000486.1:0-2822 GCA_049287845.1 Solirubrobacteraceae bacterium
GTACCGAGGCCCACCAGCCAACGCGATCGGGGGCCGAGCCGACGACGACCTCGGACGAACCGCCACCGACGTCGATGACGGCGAGCCGGTCGCAGCCGGCCGCCGTCTCGGCCCCGAGCATCGCGGCCGCCCCCCGGAAGGCCAGCCGCGCCTCGTCCTCGCCGGACACGATCTCCACCTGCAGTCCGGTCGCGGCTGCGACCGCCGCCACCAGCGCGGCGCCGTTGGAGGCCGTCCGGATCGCAGCCGTGGCCACGCCGAGGATCTCGCCGGCACCGTGCTCTCTGGCGACCGTGATCTGGCCCAGGACGACGGCGACGACCTCCTCGATCTTGTCGGAGCCGATGACCCCGGACGCGGCGAGCCCCTTGCCGATCCGCGTGAAGGCACGCTCCTGATGAACCTCGACCAGTGTCCCGTCGATCCAATCGGCGACGAGGAGACGAGTGGTGTTGGAGCCGATGTCGATGCAGGCGGCGCGCACGCCCACGGGACGGTGCACTAAACGAGCGACTTGCCGCGCGGAATGGCCGCCTCTTCGGCGGAGACCTCGACGGACGGGCGCCGGTCGGGCCGGCGGTCGGGCGACTTGCGAAACGCGAGCGGGACCGCGATCGCGAACAGCAGCGAGCCTCCCGCGGCCACCCCGAAGGCGACGCGTGAGGACGCGAACTGGGCGATCAGGCCTCCGGCCACGATGCCGATACCGGGAGCCAGCATCGACATCGAGTCGGCCAGGCTCATCATCAGCGCCATCCAGCGGTCGGGGGTGCGCTCCTGGATCGCCGTTCGCCAGGCCACCCATTCCACGCTGTTGCCCGCCCCGGCGACCGCGGACCCGCACAGCGCCACGATCAGGCTCGGGGCGGCCGCCATCACGGCGAAGCCCGCGGCGAGCGCCACGGCCGAGCCGGCGATGAGCACCGGCGCCGAGCGCCGCCGGAACCGCGCGTAGACCACGCTGCCGGCCACCGCGCCGCCGCCCCACACACCGAGGAGCAGACCGTAGCCCCCGGCGCCGGCATGCAGCGCGTGCTGGGCATAGATGACCTCGACCGGGATGGTGATGGTGAAGATGCAGAGACCGACGGCCTGCATGATCAGCAGCCGCGCCATCACGGCGTCGGAGCGGACGTGCGCCAGCCCGCTGGCCAGCCGGCTCCACACCGAGCCCGGATCGGTCTTGGCTCCAGGCAGCGCGGTGACGGCCAGGAACACGGCGACGGTCGCGAACAGCCCGCAGTTGACCAGCAGGGCGGCGAGGGTGCCACCGGCGGCGACGACCACGCCGCCGATGACCGGCCCGGCCATGAACGCTCCAGAGAAGGCAAAGCTCCCAATCGCGTTGCCCTCGTGGAGCAGGTCCAGGGGGCGGAGGATCTCGATGCGCGTCGCCGTGGAGAGCGACCGTGCCGTCGCCGCGATCGCCCCGTCGGCCAGGGCCAGGAGGAGTACCGGCGCGAGCGAGAAGTGGTGCGTGAGGTAGGCCAGCGCGCCGAACAGCAGGCTCTCCACCACGTAGAGGATGGGCAGCACGGTACGGGCCGAGGCCCGATCGAGCCGCGCCACCAGAGCGGGCGACAGCAGCGCGGGGAGGAACTGAGAGCACAGGAAGAAGGCGGCGGACCCGATCGCGCTCCCGGTCCGCCGGTAGACGAGCAGCGACAACGCCAGCGTGCCCACCGACCAGGCCAGCTCGTTGAGCACGTACGCCGTCAGCAGACGGCGGAACGCCACAATGCGCAGACAGCTAATCACGCCAAACATCCCTGCAAATCAGGCGATGAAGCACCACATCCCATTCCTCTTTGGCGCCGACGACGCCTTCTGGTGGCCGATCCCGCGAGGGCCACCATTGAATGATATTTCACCACGACGGTCCGGACCCGCTCGCCTACCCTGCCCGGCTGTCATGCTCCGTGGCACATCATGTCGATGCGCGCCCGCTCCTGGCACCGCACCCACACGTTCCATCACTCCGAGTTCCCGCCCGAGCGCTTGGCTGCCGAGCGTCGGCACACGGTGTCTGTATGCCTGCCGGCGCGTGACGAGGAACGCACGATCGGGGCGATCGTCGGCTCGCTGACCCCGCTGCGCGAGGCCGGCGTGATCGACCAGATCGTCGTCGTCGACGCCTCCGGCGACGACACGGGGCGGATCGCCCGCGAGCTCGGTGCCGAGGTCCACGACCAGAACGACCTCCTGCCCGAGGTCGGCCCCGTGCTGGGCAAGGGCGACGCGATGTGGCGGTCGCTGGACGTCCTCACCGGCGACATTGTCTGCTTCCTGGACGCCGACTCCGAGCGTTTCGGAGCTCATTTCGCCTGTGGACTCCTTGGTCCTCTCCTGTGCGACAGCCGGATCTCGTTCGTCAAAGGCCTGTACCGGCGGCCGTTCCGGGTCGGAGACACGACGCTGCCCGACGGTGGTGGCCGGGTCACCGAGCTCACGGCCCGGCCGCTGCTCAACCTCTTCTACCCGGATCTCGCGGGGGTGGCCCAGCCGCTCGCCGGCGAGGTGGCGGCCCGTCGCGAGCTCCTGGAATCTCTGCCGTTCGTCACCGGCTACGGGGTTGACATCGCGCTGCTGGTGGACGCCTATGAGGCTGTCGGCCTCGAGGGCCTCGCGCAGGTCGATCTCGACGTCCGCCAGAACGCCCACCAGTCGCTGCGGGACCTTGGCCCGATGGCGTTCGCGGTGCTGCGCGCGCTGGCCTCGCGCCTGGAACGCGACGGGCGCCTCATCGGGCCGCTTCCCGCCGGGTTCTTCACCCCCGGCGAGGAGGTGCCGGCGCGGGGTCCCGAGCCGGTCGAGCGCCCGCC
>JBAQGP010000487.1:0-3634 GCA_049287845.1 Solirubrobacteraceae bacterium
CGTTGACCGTGTCCACTCCGGCGACGGTGAAGGCGGCTTCGGCGCCGAGCCCGCCGCGCCAGGCGCCGGCACCGCCGCTGCCGGTGGCCAGTCGTCGGTGCAGGTACAGCAGGGGAGCCGCCTGCTCGTTGTGCTCCACGTCCGGTATGGCCGGCATCGGTCCCTGGATCGGGCCGCCCCCGTGGATCCCGTCCCGGGTGGCGAACGCACCCATGCCGGCCGCCAGCGGATCCATGAGGTGCAGACCGAACCATTGGTTGAAATGGTTGCGCCCGCCCATGTTGAACGTGGCCATCGCGCCGGCGCTGCCCGCCTGGGCTCGACCGCCATAGCGCGATGAGCAGCCGAGCAGCTTGTTGAGAGCGAGCGCGACGGCGTTGCACACGACCCACACCGCCTCGACCGTCGCCGCGCCGACCGGCGCCGGATGACGCGCCGTGCAGACCAGGCCATCGGGAGCCACGATCGCGACCGGCGCCATCAGCCCCTCGTTCCACGGAATGTCGAACGCCAGCGTTGGCAGCACGGCGCCCATCACGCCACCGTGCAGCCCCGCGCGAGTGCAGTTGACGAAGCCGGGCGCCTGCGGGCTGGAGCCGGAGAAGTCCAGCGTCATCGAATCCCCGAGCTTCTCCATCACGACCTCGATCCGGTACAGATGGTCCTCGTGACCGTCGTGCTCGAGAAAGTCGACGGCGCGGACGGTGGCATCGGGAAGCTCAGCCAGGCGATGGCGCAGCCGCTGCGCGGAGTCCTCGATCATCCGCGCCATCGCGGCCTCAAGCGCCTCGGCGCCAAACCGCTTCATGAGCTCGACGACGCGTTCGTAGGCGACGTTGACCGTGGCGATGAACGCCCGCAGATCGAGCTCCAGCAGCGCCGGCAGTCGGGAGGCAGCGAGAATCATCTCCATCACGTCATCCCGCAGCTCACCGCGGTCGACCAGCTTGACGACGGGCATCCTCAGGCCCTCCTGGTAGACCTCGCGCGCGCCCGGGCACCAGCTGGCGAAGTCCATGCCCCCCACGTCGGTCTCGTGCGCCATGACACCCGCCCACGCCACCAACCGGTCGTCGTGAAACAGCGGGGCGCACATCTGGACGTCGTTCTGATGCAGAGCTCCGATGTACGGATCGTTGGCGATGAACATGTCGCCGGCGTGAATGGGGGAGCCACGCGCGAGCAGGTGGCGGATCGAGGTGGCGACCACGCTCCCGCCGAACGAGACCTGAAACCCCATCGAGACGCCAGTGCCGTCGTGACGGAACAGGCCAGTGAAGAAGTCCGACGCCTCGGTGACGGTCGGCGAGCCCGAGACGTTCTGCAGCGCGACCCGCATCTCCTCGGTGATCGCGATCATCCGGTTGCGAATCACCTCGTAGCTGATCGCGTCCGGTGCCGTCCCGCTCATCCCAGCCTCACGATCAGGTTGCCGAACGCGTCGCTCTCGGCGGTCGCGCCCGGCGGCACGACTGCCGTCTGCCCCGGGTAGGTGATCAGGCACGGACCGCTGACCCGCTGACCCGGTGCGGGGAACTCGGCCGCGTAGACGTGGGCCTGCACCGGATGGTCCGGGTCATCGAACCAGACGGAGCGGAGGCCGACGCGGCGGATCGGGCCGCCGGTCGGCCGCGAGATGGCCTCCGACAGCGCCCGGGTCGCCAGCGCGCGCACGGCAACCACCTCAAAGCCGGCAGTTCGATACCCGGCACCACGGCCGAACAGAGCTTCATACGCGGATTCGAAGCGCTCGATGCCCTCATGCAGCGACCCCGTCGTGCTCGCCTCCGCCGCCACCGGCACGTGGAGGTGATGCGACTGGCCGAGGTAGCGGACGGCGACGGTCTGGAGGAGAAGCGGGTCACCGGCCGCCATCCCGCCGAGCGGCGCCTGGATTACCTCGGCGGCGGTGTCGGCGATCGCGCGGCGCAGCTGCTCAGCCTGGGCGGCGTCAAGCTCAGCGTCGGGGCGCAGGCGCAGGTGCACCGGGCGCTCACTCGTGACCATGATGTCGCTCGTGCCGGCGCCGAACGCCGACTGCACGGTGGCGGTTGCCGGGACGACGAGCTCGGTCAGCCCCAGCTCACGCGCCAGCGCCCACCCGTGCGAAGGCCCGGAGCCGCCGCCGGCGAACATGGTGAACGAGCGCGGATCGTGCCCCCGCTCGATCGTGACCTGGCGCAGGAGATCAGCCATCCGGTTATCGAGAACATGGCGGATGCCCCAGGCGGCCCGCTCAACCCCGATGCCGAGTGGCTTGGCGACGTCACGGCTGATCGCGTGCTCGGCCGCGGCTCGGTCAAGGATCACCGTGCCGCCGATGTGATCCCCGTCCGCCAGCAGCCCCAGGACGATGTCGGCGTCGGTGGCGGTGGCCAACCGGCCACCCCGGCCATAGCAGGCCGGCCCCGGATCGGCCCCGGCACTGTGGGGGCCGACGGTCAGGCCACCGAACGCTACCGAGGCGATGCTTCCGCCGCCGGCGCCGATGGAGCGCACGTCGACGCACGGCATGCGGATATCCACTCCGCCGAACGAGAAGTCAGACGCCATCAACGGCGCGCCGTTGACGACGAGGCCGACGTCGAAGCTCGTTCCGCCGATGTCGGTAGTGAGGATCCGGTCGACGCCCATCAGCCGCCCCAGCTGCTGGCACGCGACGACACCGGCGGCGGGGCCTGACAGCAGGGCGGCGACCGGAACCTCAGCCAGGTGCTCGGCTGGCACGACACCACCCGCCCCGCTCATCATCAGCACGGGAACGTCCACGCCCAGCTCCCCCAGCGTCGTACGCAGCCGCGTGAGGTAGCTGCTCATGACGGGCTTGAGGGCGGCGTTGGCGGCCGTAGTCGACATGCGCGCGTACTCGCCCACCGACGGCGCCACCTCGTGCGAGACGCTGACCGGCAGCGAGGGGCGCGCCTCATGCACGAGCCTGCGCAGCCGGTTCTCGTGGCTGGGGTTGGCGCTGGACCACAGGGTGCAGATCGCCACCGCCTGCACGTCGTCATCGAGCGCGGCCTCGACCACTGACCGGGCGTCGTCCTCGTGGAGCGGCGCGAGGACGGCGCCGGTGCGGTCCACCCGCTCGGGCACTTCGAGGACGAGCCGGCGGGGAACGATCGGCGGGGTACGGGACCGCTTCATGTAATCGCTGACATCGGCGTCGCTCAGGCCGCTGAACTGGCGCTTCATGCGACCGATCTCGAGCGTGTCCGCGAAGCCGAGTGTGGTGATCACCGCTGTCCGTCCGGCGCGTCCGGTCAGAAGCGCGTTGAGCCCCACGGTGGTGCCGTGCCCGAAACGCCTGACGCGGCGACAGAACTCCACGACCTCCAGCCCGTACGCCTCGGCGGCGCACCGCAGAGCCGTGACCACCCCACCGACAAGGTCCGCGGTGGTCGGCGACTTGACCACGGTGGTGGCACCGTCGCTGTCGCGGACCCAGAGGTCGGTGAACGTCCCGCCGACGTCTGATCCCACATCGAAGAACAGCTCCCTGCCGCCCCCACCCGATGCAGTGCGCGAGTGCGGCCCCGGCGAGGGCGTCGCCATCAACCCGGGCGCCGCCATGTGATTCTGCGATGTGACACGAGCAATTCCAGTATACGGTACGCCAGGCACGGAGGCAAAC
>JBAQGP010000488.1:0-6612 GCA_049287845.1 Solirubrobacteraceae bacterium
CGGCGCGGCTGACGGCGCCAGCGAAGCCGGCGGGCAGTGCGAGGTGTGGCGCTGTGCCAACGAGCGCTCCCAGGCTCAAGCGGTGGCGGTCGACATCGAGCGGCTGCTGGCGCGTGACGGGATCGCGCCGGGACGAGTGGCGGTGCTGGTCCCCGAGATCACCCATGAGGGTCAGGCGGTGAGCGTCGCCTTGGAGGAGCGGGCGATCCCCCACCGGCTCGTCGGCGAGGCGGCGTTCTTCCAGCGGGCGGAGATCCGCGACGTGCTGGCGTGGCTGCGCCTCCTGGCCGACCCCACCGATGCCGGCGCGGTGGTACGCGCGCTGGCGCGGCCGCCGATCGAGCTGCGCTCCGTCGACATCGCCCGCTGCACGCAGATCGCGCGCCGGCGCAAGCTCGACATGGTCTCCGCGCTGGCGGCGGCGATCGAGGCGCCGCAGGTGCCGCCCGAGGCCCGCGAGCGCCTCCGGGTGTTCCTCAAGCTCTACAAGGCGGGCATGAGCGCGATCGACACCAGCCGCCCGGACCTGTACGTGCACCGGCTGATCGAGCGGCTCGGGCTGCGCCGCCAGCAGCTCTTCGCCGCCCAATCAGACGTGGTGGAGCGCCTGCGCGCTCTGGCCAGCTTCGGCGAGCTCGCCGCCGCCTACGTGACGCGCGCGCCGCAGGCCACCCCCCGCGAGTTCGCCCGCTCGATCGCCGCTGTGGCCGATTTCGGCCTGCGCGAGCAGGAGGAGCCCGAGCTGGGCAACCCGGCGGCCGTGCAGGTGCTGACGCTCGGTGCCTCGGGCGGCCTGGAGGCCGATCACGTCTACGTGATCGGGCTGCACGCCGGCGTCGCCCCGAGTGCACCCGAGCGGATTCCGGACTCGCTGCTGTCCGAGGAGCTGCCGCCCGACACCGAGGAGACCCGCCGCGCTGCGCTTGCCCAGGAGCTGTACGTCGCCCTGAGCCGGGCTCGCTCACGCCTGGTGCTGTCCTACCCCCGCGCTGATGATCGGGGCGCGCCGCTGGCACCCGTCCCGGCGCTCGAGACGGTGAGGGCCGCGCTCGGCGCGGCGTGGCAGGAGCGCGAGGAGGAGCTGTTCGGCCCCGCCGAGACCCTGCACTCCACCTATCGGCTGCTGCGCGACGAGCTCCTGGAGGGGACCGCCCGCGCCGGGGGGCGGCTGGGCGAGCTGCGGTTCGACACCGACCTCGACGTCTCGCATGCCGTGGTGCGCTACCTGGAGCTGCTCAAGCTGGCGGCCCTGATCGCGCGGGGTGGAGGGGACGAGAACCCGGGCGTGGCCGAGTCGCTGCGCGACATCAACTCCCGCATCCTCCAGGCGGTCACGGCCGAGCAGCGCGAGATCTTCGAGTCCTCGGCGCTGGACGACTACCTGCTCGATGCCGAGCGGGACGCGCGCCGGCGCGCCCAGGCGATCGTCGCACGCGACGAACCGTCGCTGGAGCCGTTCCTGCCCCGGCGCGGCGACGGCGTGGTGCTGTCGGCGAGCGACATCGACACCTACCGCACCTGCCCGCTCAAGTACAAGTTCGCTCGGGTGTTCCGGATCCCGCAGGAGCCGACGCTGCACCAGCGCTTCGGGATCCTGGTGCACCAGGTGCTCGAGCGCTACCACGCCGCCGGCAAGGACTCAAAACCCGGCCCCGCGCACCCCGGGCTCCCCGAGCTGCTGGGGCTGCTGGAGGCGGGCTGGCGGCGCGGCGGCTTCGGCGATTCCGAGGAGGAGCGCCAGCTGCGCGGCAAGGCCGCGTCGGCGCTCACCCGCTATCACGAGCGCTTCCGCTCCGAGGAGGCCGAGCCGGTGTGGTTCGAGCGCCAGTTCACGTTCAAGCTCGGGCCCCACCTGCTGCGCGGGCGCGTGGACCGCGTCGACCGGATGCCCGACGGCGAGTACGAGCTCATCGATTACAAGACCGGCCGTCCGAAGACCGCCGCGCAGCTCGTCGAGGACGTCCAGCTCTCGCTGTACGCGGTGGGGGCGCGCGAGGCGTGGCGGCTGGAGGCCTCCCGGCAGGCGTACTACTACCTGCTCGACGACCAGAAGGTGGCGGTGCCCGCGGATGACGGCGACCGGGCAGAGTGGGTCCAGGAGGTGGCGACCGAGGTCGCCGAGGGCATCCTCTCCCAGGGATTCGAGCCGACGCCGTCGTTCGCCGCCTGCTCGATCTGCGACTACCGGCTGGCCTGCCCGGCCGCCGAGCGCTGACCCCAGCCGGCCCTGGGTCAGCTCAGGGCGACGGGGGTGCCTCGCCGCCGCGCTGGCGCAGGAAGCGCTGGAGGTCGCGCGCGATCGTCTCGCCGGATGGCAGTGCGCCGGGAGAGTCGTCGGGCTCGTCGCTGGCGGCCTGCTCCAGGCGCTCCACGAACGCCTGCACGTCGGGGTCTGACTGCACCGCGACATTGACCTGTCGCTCGTAGTCGGCCGAGGCGCTCTCGAGATCCGAGCCGTCGACGGCGACGCCGACCAGGCCCTCGAGCTTGCGCACGAGCGCCAGCGCCGCCTTGGGATTGGGCGTGGCGGCGATGTAGTGGGGCACCGCGGCCCATAGGCTGGCGGAGGGCAGGCCCGCCTGCTGGCAGGCGGCGTGCAGGATCCCGACGATCCCGGTGGGGCCCTCGTAGGAGGAGGGCGCCAGGCCCAGCCGGGCGACGAGCGCCGGGTCTGAGCTGAGCCCGGTGACCGACACCGGGCGGGTGTGGGGAACGTCGGCCAGGAGCGCGCCGAGCGTCACCACGAGTTGGGCACTGAGCGCCTCGGCGAGCTCCACGACGATCTTGCAGAATGTGCGCCAGCGAAACGAGGGCTCCGCGCCGGTGAGCAGGATGAGGTCGCGAGGGGCCCGGGGCACCCGGGCCGCGAACAGCTCAACCTCGGGCCACACGATCTCCCGCGTCTGGCCCTCCACCATCTTGACCCGCGGCCGCGTCGCCTGGAAGTCATAGAACTCCTCGGGGTCGATGGTCGCGAAGCGGTGAGCATCGAGCGCGGTGCCGACGTAGGAGATGGCGCTCGAGGCGGCGTCAGCGGCGTCGTTCCAGCCCTTGAACGCGCAGATCAGCGCGGGGGCGCGAAGGCCGTCCGGACGGTGCTCCCATTGCAGCGGCTGCATCCGAACCACCGTACATCATGCGCTGATGCCGCCTGAGAGCAGCACCGCGCCCACGATCAGCGTTCTGCGCCCTGGCCAGGAGGTCGACGGCGTGTTCGCATGCACCCGCAAGGACCGCCTGGTGACCCGCACCGGGTCCCCGTATCTGGCCCTCGAGCTGCGCGACCGGACCGGCGCGCTCTCGGCCCGGGCGTTCCAGGGGGCCGACGCGCTGGCGGGGCGCTTCGAGCGCGGCGATCTCGTGCGCGTGCGCGGCCGGGTGGAGCGCTTCCGCGAGGAGCTCAGCCTCGAGGTCTCAGACATCGCGCGGATCGCCGACGAGGACGGCATCGACCCCGCCCGCTTCCTGCCCACCGCCTACCGCGACCTCGACGAGCTCGACGGGTTCTTGGAGCACCTGGCCGGCGAGGTGTATGACCGGGCCTATGCGGAGCTCCTGCGCCGCCTGGTGGACGACGATGCCCTTCGGGCCCAGTGGCGCCGCGCACCCTGCAGCCGCAACGGCCACCACGCCTACCTGGGCGGGCTGCTCGAGCACACGGTGGCCGTGGCCACACTGGCCCACGAGGCGTGTCAGCTGCATCCCGGGCTCAACTCCGACCTGCTGATCTGCGCCGCGCTGGTCCACGACCTCGGCCGCACGCGGGAGTTCACCTACGGTGCCGAGATCGGCCTGACCGACGAGGGGCGGTTGCTGGGCCACCTGGTCATCGGCGAGCGAATGCTGTCGGAGCGCGCTGCCGGTGTCCTGGACGGGACTCGTCTGCTGGCGTTGCTGCACTGCGTGCTGTGCCACCACGGGGCGGCCTCGGCGCCGGGTGGGCGCTTTGCCTCGATCGAGGCGCTGGCGCTGTACCGGCTCAATGCGGTGGACGCGGGGATCAAGGGCGCACTGGAGCACGGGCTCGGGGCCCCCCGAGCGGAATCCTGAACCAGGTCCGAGCGCGCTGGCTCGCTAGAATCAGTTGCGCAGTCAAGCAAGCGAGAGGAGCCCGCACCATGGAGGTTGAGATCTGGTCAGACGTCGCCTGCCCCTGGTGCTACGTGGGCAAGCGCCGCTTCGAGGCCGCGCTGGAGCAGTTCGAGCACAGCGACGACGTCACCATCACATGGCGCAGCTTCGAGCTCGACCCCGAGGCGCCGGTCGAGCGCGAGGGCGACCGGGCCGAGCACCTCGCGAGCAAGTATGGAATGAGCGTCGAGCAGGCGCGGCAGGCCGAGGCGCAGATGACCCAGGCCGCCGCCGGCGAGGGACTGGACTTCCGCTTTGACATCGCGCGGGCCGGCAACACGTTCGACGGCCACCGCGTCGTGCACCTGGCCAAGGCTCACGGCCTTCAGGACGCGATGAAGGAGCGGCTTCTCCAGGGCTACTTCAGCGAGGGCCAGCTCATCTCCGACCCGGACACGCTGGCCCGGCTGGCCGGGGAGGTCGGGCTGCCGGAGGACGAGGTGCGCGAGACGCTGGCGAGCGACCGCTACGCCGCGGAGGTCCGCGAGGACGAGCGCACGGCCCACAGCTTCGGCATCAGCGCGGTGCCGACGTTCGTGATCGACCGTCAGCTGGGCGCATCGGGCGCGCAGCCACCCGAGCAGCTGCTCGGTCTGCTGCGCCAGGGATGGAACCAGCGCCAGCCGCCTGTCGGCGCGGCGCTCGGGCGGGCGGGCGATGGAGAGGCCTGCGGCGTCGACGGCTGCTGAGGGACCGGCGGCGCGAACCGCCGACCGGACCTAGCTCGGCCGCGGCTCGCGTCCGCGTCCGCGTCGGCGGTTGATCCGCCCGCGCTTGCCCGCGATCTGCCACGGACCCGGCGTGAAGTCCAGGGCCAGGTTCACGACCCAGACGATCACTGCCGCCCACACCAGGGTCCAGAACCCGTGGATGAAGAACCCCGACGCGATGTCACGGGTGAGCGCCAGCATGAGCATGGAGACGAAGAACCAGGCCAGCCCGAAGGTCAGCAGGGCCACCGGCAGGGTGATCAGCCGCAGGAGGGGCTTGAACAACGTGTTGAGCACCCCGAACACCGCCGCGGCGAAGATCAGCGAGCCCGCGCTGTCGACGTGGACGTCTGACAGGACCGCCGCCACCACGCCCAGCACCAGCGCATTGGTCAGCCACGAGATGAGCAGCCGAACGGAGAGAGGCGGAGTGTCGGTCATGGGCGCCATCCGGGTCGTGAGGGCCGTCGCCCGTCAAGGCTACAGGTAGCGTCCCGCGGCTCATGGACACCGCCTTCACGGCCCAGCACCGTGGCGGGGCGGGCGAGCCCCTCGTCCTCCTGCACGGCTTCACCGACACGTGGCGCACATGGGAGCTGGTGCTGCCGGCGCTCGAGGCCCGTCACGACGTGCTGGCGGTGACGCTGGCCGGCCACGCCGGTGGTCCGGAGGTCGACGGCGAGCTGTCAGACGACACGCTCGTGGCCGCGGTGGAGCGCGCCATGGACGACGCGGGTTTTCAGACCGCGGACCTGGTGGGCAACTCGCTCGGCGGCTACACCGCGCTGCGGCTGGCCGAGCGCGGCCGGGCGCGCACCGTGGTGGCGCTGGCGCCCGCGGGAGGCTGGGCCGCGGGCGATGACAGCTACAAGGACACGCTCCAGCACTTCGCCACCGCCCAGGACCTGGTCGCGACGGCCGCGCCCCACGCGGACGCCATCGCCGCCTCGCCCGAGGGGCGCCGGCGCGCCACCGAGCTCATCACCACCCACTACGAGCACATCCCGCCCGCGCTCGTCGCCCACCAGATCCGCGGCGCGGCGGGGTGCGTCGCGGCCAGATCGCTGATCGACTACGCGCTGGTGCACGGATGGAGCCTGGACGCCGAGCGCATCACGTGTCCGGTGCGCTTCATCTGGGGCACCGCCGACCGGCTGCTGCGCTGGCCCCGGGCGGCCGTGCGCTACCGCGAGATGCTGCCCACGGCCGACTGGGTCGTGCTCGACGACGTCGGTCACTGCCCGCAGCTCGACGTGCCGCTCGAGGCGGCGCAGCTGATCCTCGGCTTCACCGAGGGCTGAGCGCCTACCTGGTCACGGGCCGGATCCGCAGGAACGTCGGGCCGCCGGCGCGCCCGCACGCCGGGAAGGGGAACGGGATCACCTTCGACGCCCGCTGGTTGGGCGGGAACACGCGCAGGCCGGCGGCGGTCGTCGGGGGGCACGTCGCGGTGGAGAGGACACCGATGTCCACGATCCCCAGGACGGCGTGCGCGGTGTGACCGTTGGCCAGGGTGACCGACCTGACCGTCTGGCCGGTGTCGCGGGCGGCAGCCCGGCCCACCCCACCGCCGCGGAGGTTGACGGCCGAGACGCCGGGAAAGCCGCGCAGCATGCACGGGTGACCCGAAAGGTTGGTGAAGTTCAGCGTGTAGAAGATCGTCCCCGCGGTCCCGTTGCCCTGCGTGTTGATCCACATGACGAGGCCTGCCGTCTGGCAGGCGGGGGTGGCGGCAGCCGAGGCGGGCGCGGCGGCAGCGGAGGCGCGGGTG
>JBAQGP010000489.1:0-4013 GCA_049287845.1 Solirubrobacteraceae bacterium
GACCCGCGGGAGGTCGAAGTCTCGCTCACGTAACTCCGTGACCGGGTGCGCGCCCGCGCCGCGCGATCGGGCACACTCGAACCCGGTCCGTGCGCGCTCCCGTCCACACCCGGCGCCGTCTGAGCGCGGCGCTCGCCTGCATCGGGGCGATCGCCGTCCTGGCCGGCGTCCCCCTCACCTACGCCGGTCATGTGCTGGGTGACTCCACCCAGTTCAGCGCCCGGGCCACATCGCTGCTTGAGAACCCGAGCATCCGCACGCTCATCGAGCAACGGGTGCAGGCCCAGGCGATCCAGTCCGCGAAGGTGCCCGCTCAGTACGTGCCGCTGGTGACCACGGCGGTGGGCATCGCCGTGCGCACACCGGCGTTTCGCCGGGTCTTCGACGCCGCGATCTCCGACCTGCACCGGTCGGTGTTCGTCTCGGGCTCCGACACGATCACGCTGCGGCTTGCCCACGTGGGCAAGCTCGTACTCGACGCCCTACGCCTGGTGGCTCCGGAGCTGGCCGCACAGGTGCCGCCGTCGCTGACCCGGGAGGTGATCCACATCTCCAGCGGCGAATTCGGGCGGGCCACGCGCGCCGCCCGGGCCATCGAGCGGGCGCACACGGAGGGCATCCTCCTGCTCATCGCCGGCGGCGTCATCTTCCTCGTTGCGATCGCGCAGGCCGGTGAGCGCCGACGCGCCGCCCGCCACGTCGGCATCGCCATCCTCGTCGACGGGGTCGTACTCGTCGCGGCCTACTCGGTGATACGTCCGGTCGTGCTGAGCCGCTTCGCCGTGGGCGAGGACCGCAGCGCCGCCGGGGCGGTGTGGAACGCCTTCCTCTCGGGCCTACGCTCGGATGCGGTGATCCTGGCCGTGGCGGGCGCGGTGGTGGTGGCGGTGATGGGGGTCGCCAGTCTCCTGAAACGGTAATTGAGTGGCATTGCGCTTCAGGACACCTAATGCAGCAGGAGGCGCAGCGCGAGCACGAGCACGCCGAGAACCGCCCCGATCGCGGCCTGTCCGATGAGCGCTCTGCCCGTGAGCCCCGCGCGGACCCCGATGAGGATCTCGCCGCCGATGATCGCGGCGTCGGCGAAGTACACCGCCGCGACGATCGCGGTGTTCAGCGACGCGCCCCCGACCCAGAACGCGATCAGCGCGATGAAGGGGATGACCGCCCCGTAGAGCACGGTCAGCTCGTGGACGGCGGCGCCGATCAGGCCCCCGACCGTCGCGCGGGTGCCCTGCTCGAGCCGCTCGCCCGTGAAGCGCGCGTAGGCGAGGGCAAGCCAGTACGTGGCCAGCGCGACGAGCACGCCGAGGATGGTCTTGGGATAGGTCTCCTCCAGCGCGCTCTCGGCCGACAGCAGCGTGGCCACGAGGATCGTCCCGTAGACGAGTCCGGCGGCATTGTCGGGCATCGGGGCATTGTCGGCTTCGCCCCGGACAGGGCGACGGGCCCGCTACGGCGTCAGCGCGCCGTGACCCGGCGCTATGAAGCGTCTAAGACGGACGTGTGAAGCGCGCATGAGAGGGCCGGCCTCTTGGTGTCAAGAGAGCCGGCCCGCCCATGGGGAGAGAGGAGACAATGCGCACGCGCCCCCTGCCCGCGCGTACGCAAGGGGGTTATCGGCAGCTCGGCGAATTTCGATAAGTTGCGGCCGGTGTCTTTCATCGGTCGTCTTGCAGGCCCGTTCTTCGTCGTCGCGGGGATCATGCACTTCGCCATCCCCAGGGCCTACCGACGGATCATGCCGCCCTACGTCCCGGCCCCGACCGCCATGGTCTACGCCAGCGGTGTGGCCGAGATCGCGGGCGGCGCCGGCCTGATGGCGCCGCGCCACCGGCGGCTCGCCGGCTGGTGGCTGATCGCCACGCTGGTGGCGGTCTTCCCGGCCAATCTCCACATGGCGCTGCACGCCGACGAGTTCCACAAGGTCCCCGGGGGAGAGCGCGCACTGTGGGGCCGGCTGCCGTTGCAGGGCGTCTTCATCGCCTGGGTGCTGTCCGCAATGCGCGGGCCGGATTGACGGCCGCGCCCGCGCACACCCCCGTGGATGACGTGAGCGGCGACGACACCCCGTTCCTCAGGCGCCACCCCGACGTGCGGGCGTTCAGCCAGCTGCGCCAGCCGGGCTTTGCCGATTGCGCTCCGTCGGGCCGCGTCCGCCTCGACGCGCTGGCCTGCTGGCTTCAGGACGTGGCCTACGCCGACGTCCAGGATGCCGGGCTCGCGCAGGCGGCGGTGTGGGTCGTGCGCCGCACCCGCCTGCGCGTCAACCGCTTCCCGCGTTTCGGGGAGCACTTCACGCTGACCACGTTCTGCAGCGGGATCGGGCGGATGTGGGCCGAGCGCCGGACCGACATCGTCAGCCAGGCTGCCGCCAACGGAGCCGCTCCCGATGTCGAGGCGCTATCGCTGTGGGTGCACCTCGATGCCGAGCGCTGGCGCCCGTCGCCGGTGACCCAGGCCGAGGTCGAGATCTACGGCGGCGCACCGCCCCGGCGGGTGAGCGCACGGCTGCGCCACCCCGGTCCTGAGTCCACCGACGGCGGCAGCGATTGGACGTTTCGTGCCACCGAGTGCGATATCGCCGACCATGTCAACAACGCCGCCTACTGGCAGCCGCTGGAGGAGGAGCTGCTGGCCGACGACGACCCCGATCGGGTCGATGTCGAGATCGAGTACCGCACACCGGCGCAGCCGGGCGCCAAGCGCGTGGTTCGCCACGGGAGCTATCGCTGGATCGTGGGCGACGACGACGAGCTGCACGCCTCGATCCGTCTGGGCGGCGCCGATGGCCGCTGACGCCGAGGCGCTGCTGCGCGCGTCGCGACGACCGCTGGTCATCGGGATGGGCGGCGGGGGAGACGTTGTCGGGGCGCTGGCCACCGCCGAGGCCATGCGCCTCTACGATGACGCCGAGCCTATCGTCGGCGGGCTCACCTGGGAGCGACGGCCGATCGACCCGGTGGCGGGGCCGCGGCGTGTCTCCGAGATCGAGGGGGGCTCGGAGCTCTCGCCGGGGGTGCTGCTGGCCGGGCCGTATACCCGGGTGCGCGACCGCGAGGTGTTCTTCGCCGAGTCCCGGATGGCTGGATTTCTCGGCCGGCCGACTGTGCTGATCGACATCGACGGCGGTCCGGCGGCGATTGCCGTGAGCCTCGCCAAGGCGATCGCGGCGCTTGACCGGGACCTGACGGTGTTCATCGACGTCGGCGGCGATGTCCTGGCTCAGGGCGACGAACCCGGCTTACGCAGCCCCCTCTGCGATGCGGTCATGCTCGCCGTCGCCCAGCGCCTGGCGGCGGAGGGACGGCCGGCGCTGCTCGGTGTGTTCGGGATCGGCTGTGACTCCGAGCTGACCGCCGCCGAGGTGCTCGAACGCCTCTCCTGGGTGGCCGCCGCGGATGGGCTGTGCGGCGTGCGCGGCCTCACCGACCCCGTCGCCCGCCGCGTGGAGGAGTCGCTCGAGCACGTGCCCACCGAGGCCAGCGCCCAGGCGGTCCGCGCCTTTCGCGGGGTCAGCGGGACGGTGAGCATCCGTGGCGGGACTCGGCAGTTCGAGCTCACCACTCTCGCCGCGCAGACGTGGTTCCTCGACGTGACGGTGACGATCGCCGCGGCCGGGCGGCTGGCCCAGGCCCTGGCGGGGGCGGCCAGCCTCGAGGAGGCCAACGACGCGCTCAACGCGCTGGGGGTTCAGACCGAGCTCGACCTGGAGCGCCGGGCGCCGGACTCGGCTCGCCGGCGGGGTCGCTAGGCTCGAGACCATGGCACGCGCAGTGGGAATCCCTGAGGCGGGCGGCCCCGAGGTGCTGGCGGTGATCGACCGGCCGGTCCGCGAGCCCGGCGCCGGTGAGGTCCGGATCGCCGTCGCCGCCGCCGCGGTCAACCCCACCGACATCGGCCTGCGCGCGATGGGCGCCGACGGGGTCGACCCGCCGTGGACGCCCGGCATGGACGCCTCCGGGACCATCGAGGCCATCGGCCCCGGCGTCGATCGTCTCGCCGTTGGGGAC
>JBAQGP010000490.1:0-3006 GCA_049287845.1 Solirubrobacteraceae bacterium
CGATCGAGCTCCCCGACGAGCAGACGGGCGCGAGGATCGTGTACCGGGCGCTCGAGGAGCCGCTCCGTCAGATCTCCGAGAACGCCGGCCTCGAGGGCTCGGTCGTCGTCAACGACGTCCGCAAGGCGAAGAAGGGCCACGGTCTCAACGCCGCCAACGGCGAGATCGTCGACCTCATTGCCGAGGGCATCATCGACCCGGCCATGGTCACGCGCTCTGCGCTGCAGAACGCCGCGTCGATCGCCAAGAACATCCTCACCACCGAGGCGATCGTCGCCGAGGTGCCCGAGAAGGATGGCGGCGGCGGTGGTGGCGGTGGCATGCCCGACATGTCGGGGATGATGTAGTCCGCCACACCAGGCGAGTGTTTGTCGAAGGGCCCGGCGCCTGCCGGGCCCTTCGGCCGTTAAGGGCGCGGCCGCTGCGTCCCCCTGGAGTCGCAGACCCTCCCGAGACCGAGACGCCCCGCGCCCTCAGGATCGGCTGACGGGTACCCCGCGGGCGGCGGCGGCGCGCAGCTCGCGGCGGTAGAGGCCGAGGGTCTGGCGGGCCACCTCGGCCCAGTCGAAGCGCAGGACGTGCTCGCGCGCCTCCGGCCACGAGCTGGGCGCGCTCTGCGTCGTCGGTGAGGACGCGCTCGAGGATCTCCTGCAGCGCGGCCGAGTCGCGCGATGGGAAGCGCAGGCCGACCGTCCCGTCGTCGGGGATCACCTCGCGCAGGCCGCCGGTGTCGGCCACGACGCACAGGCAGCCCGACGCCATCGCCTCCAGCGCCACGATCCCGAACGGCTCGTAGATCGATGGGACGATGCTCATGTCCGCGATGCGATACAGCGAATGCAGCATGTCATCGCCGACCCAGCCCAGGAACACCCCTTTGCGATGCAAGCCCAGTCGCCAGGCCTGCCGGCGGAGCTCGGCCTCGGCGGTGCCGGTCCCGGCGACGACGAACCGCACGTTGCCGAGGTGCTTGATCACCGGTGCCAGCGCGTCGAGTGCGAGGTGAAAGCCCTTCTCGTAGACGAGGCGGCCGACGAGGAGCACAAGCCGCTCGCCAGGCTCGGCGTAGCGCGCGCGCAGGGCGTCCAGGTTCTCGGCGACGGGCTCGAGGTCGCGCGGGTCGATGCCGTTCTGCATCGCGGTGATCTTGGCGGGACGTATCCCGAACACGTCGGAGACATGGCTGCGCATGTAACGGCTGCAGGTGATCACCCGATCGGCGCGCCGCACCATGTCGCGCTCCGCGGCGTGGATGTGGGACTGCGGATACTTCTCCACCCAGCCCTGGTGGCGCCCGTACTCGGTGGCGTGCACGGTCGCGATCCAGGGCCGCGGCGCGCGGCGGGCGACGCGCTGCGCGGCCGCGGCCACCAGCCAGTCATGGGAGTGGACGAGGTCGAAGCGCAGGTCGTCGTCGAGCTCGGCGCCCACCTGCGCCATGTGCTCGTTCATCGACGCCACCCAGGCGATGAAGGCCTTGACGTCGCGCGGGAACCGGTCTCCGCCCGCCCACCGGACCCGGTGGACGATCACCCCGTGGCGTTCCTCGCGTGCCGCCAGGTGCTCTGACCCCCGCGTGAGCACATGGACCTCGACGCCCTCGCCGACGAGGTTCTCCGACAGCTTGCGTACGTGACGCGCCAGGCCGCCCTCGATCACGGGCGGGTACTCCCAGGAGAACGTCAGTGTGCGCATCTGCGAGAGAGCGGGGAACTCTACCGGGGACCTTCAAACGCCCGTGCCAGGTGCTGATAGCCCGTGCGCAGGTGGGCGAGGAGGTCCTCGTCAGGGTGGCTGACCCACCGCACGAACGCCGACATCGACGCCCCGAGGGCCATGTGCCCGACGGTGAGAGGGATGAGGTCGTCCGGGCTCTGACCCAGGCGCTCGGCCACGAATTCGGCCACCACGTGGCGCCAGTCGGCGTAGCGGACCATCGAGTGGGCCTGGAGCGCGGGCAGGCTCGTGATCAGCGTCATGCGCAGCCGCAGCTCCTCCAGCGCCTCGCCCTCATAGGTGTTGGAGGCGACGACGGCGCGGCCCAGGGTCTCCATCATCGGCTCGCTGGGGTCAGCCGCGTCCAGCTCGGCCCGCAGCCGCTCCAGGACTCCGTCGAAGTTGCCCCACACCAGGTCGTTCTTGGAGGAGAAGTAGCGAAACAGCGTCCGGCGGCCCACGCCGACGGCGGTGGCGATGTCATCGAGCGTCGTCTCCTCGAAACCGTCGCGGACGAACAGCGTCAGCGCCGTGGCGGCGAGCTGGTCGTGGCTCGTGCGGGGCGGCCGGCCGCGGGGCGGAGCCGGGAGTGCTGCTGACTGGCGCAACGCTGAGGTCGACATCCTGACCGATAATCTACTCAGGCCTTGATATCTGGCACCGAGTGCGATAAATCATCAGCGGATCTCAAGCCACCCTCGAGGGAGCATTCAATGACGCAGTCAGACACCCAGACCGCCGACGCCGCGCCGACGGCGCAGGCGACTCCGGCGCCGATCGAGACGGCCACGACGCCACCCACGGGGCCTCGGAGTGCGCCCGCGGACCACCTCGTCGAGGACGACCTGCTCGTCGAGGACGTGTCGATCGACGGCATGTGCGGCGTCTACTGACTCGACCTGACCAATGACCGTCAACGCGCCGCGGGGCTTTGACATCGACCGTCCATGGCGTCTGGACAGCCAGGTGGCCATCCGGCCCGAGCGCTTCGGTGCGCTCGCCTACCACTTCGGGACACGCCGCCTCTCGTTCCTGAAGTCGCGCAAGCTCCTGGCGGTCGTGCAGGCGCTCGCCGAGCAGCCCAGCGGGCGGGAGGCGTGCCGCTGCGCGGGGGTGAGCGAGGCGGAGCTCCCGGTCTACACGCGCGCTCTCCAGACCCTGGCCGAGTCCGGAATGGTCACCGAGCGGAGCCCGCGATGAGCGCGACCGAGGCGACCCGCCGGAAACTCATCGACCGGACCGAGGCGACCGGCCGGAGCCTCATCGACCACTTCGAGATGGGTCTGGACG
>JBAQGP010000491.1:0-1826 GCA_049287845.1 Solirubrobacteraceae bacterium
GGTCGGGAACCGAATCAGCTGGGTTCGACAATTAATAGGTGACGGCTGCACGCATGTTGCAAGGCGGCTCTTTAACCGACGGCGAGCTGATCGCCCAGTCGAGCACGATGGCTGATGCGTTTCACGAGCTGTTCGACCGCCACTTCAAGGCGGTCCGCCGCTATCTCGCCCGTCGGGTCGGCCGTGACCGCGCCGACGACCTTGCCTCGGATACGTTCACGGTCGCGTTCACCCGGCGCGCGACGTTCCGTACCGACACGACCGACGCCCGCCCCTGGCTGCTCGGGATCGCCACCAATCTGCTGATGAACGAGCGTCGGGCCGAGCAGCGCTCGCTCGAGGCTGTAGACCGAATCCGGGCGCAACCGGTCCCACTGGTCGCCGAACTCGACAACGACGAGCTCTACGACGAGGTCGCGGCGGCGCTTGCCGAGCTCAACGCTGACCAGCGGGACGTGCTGCTGCTGTTCGCCTGGGGTGAGCTCTCCTACGAGGAGATCGCCGTGGCGCTCACGATCCCGGTCGGGACAGTCCGCTCGCGGATGTCTCGCGCGCGTAGCCACCTGCGGCGACGGCTTGAACCCTCCGTCCGATCCGAGGAGGACCCCAAATGACCGATGAACTCGATCTGGTCCGCCGTTTCCGAGCCGATGAGCCCGACGCGGGCGAGGACACCATCACGGTCGCCCGGGCGGCGCTGACGCGGCCGATCGCTTCAGCGCCGCCCGCTCCCCGCCCCCCGCGGCGCCACTATGCGTCCCGGGCCTGGCGCGGGCGTGGCGCCCTCCTCACCGCCACGGTCGCAATGGGTGCTCATCGTGTGGCCGTTCGGCTCGGGCGGCGGGTCGTCGGTGTCCCCAGCGCTGGCGGCGACATTGAACCGGCTGGAGCAGATCGCCGCGAAAGGACCGTCGCTGGTGCCCCGCCGCGGCCAGTACCTCTACGTTGAGTCAGCCAGCAATCAGGAGTCCGACGCGATCGCCAACGGCAAGGAGTGCGTCATGTACGCGCCCGAGCGCCGGCGGGTCTGGATCGGCGCGGATGGGTCGGGCCTGCTGCGCGAAAGCTTCGGGACGGCAACGTTCACTTCGGCCGCTGACCGGAGCCTTTGTGACGCGATGCCGAATGGCGCGATCTCGCGGTCCGGGGCGAGCAACCTATGGTTCGCGCCGCGCTGCTTCTCGATCGGCCCCAACAACGACGTCAACGCGCTGTCGACCGATCCGCGCACGCTGCTCGTCCAGATGCGCCGCGCAGACGGCGGCCCGCGGTCCGCCGGCGAGGACTTCGTCCACGTCGGCGACTTCCTCCGCGAGACCGATGCGCGGCCAGCACTGCGCGCGGCGCTCTACCGAGCGACGGCACTGATCCCAGGGGTCCGGTTACTCGGAACAGTTCGCGACCATCTCGGCCGAAGCGGCCTCGGCGTCGCGTACCGCAACCATGAGCTGATCTTCAACCCGCGGACAGCCGCACTCATGGCCGAGCAGACCATCGGCGGTCCGGGCTGGACGGTCTACCTCGCCTCGCGCGTCGTCAACCGACTCCCACGCCGCTCGCCACTGCCGCTTACCCCACCGTGCGTCAACTACGGCGGATCCATCACCCACACTCCCGCCGGCGACGTCCAATCCGGAGCTCGTCCCAACTGAGCGCAGTTGCGCTTTGCCCGCTGCCCACCCGTGTTGGAGCGTGCGTCCAGCGATCCCCGACCGCTGTGCGCCGGCCAGTCGCTGGCAGTGGCGCTCACCACGGCACGACCGTCCCGTCCCAGGAAAAAAGCTGGCCGGTGGGGCCATCGTCGGGTAGCAGAGCGAGCCGGACGG
>JBAQGP010000492.1:0-1635 GCA_049287845.1 Solirubrobacteraceae bacterium
CCGTCGGGTAGCACCATTTCCCCGGTGAAGGTTCCCGTGGTGCGGGTGACCACGGTGATCCAGTCGCCGCTTCCGAACTGGACCGGGTACGGGTCGTTGTGAACGTGGACGTCGGGGAAGATGCGGAACATCTGCTGCACCATCGCGGCGTGGGCTGCCGATCCGTAGATCGGCTCTGCGTGGCCCGTGACGTACGCGACCATCTCGGGGTGGTGGATCGTGTTCAGGGCCGCGAAGTCGCGGTCGTTGAAGGCGTCGTCGCCCTGCTTCATGAGCGCGAGGAGGTGTGTCGTCCGGCTGGTGCCCGTGCTGTTAGCCATGAGGCTCCTGTTCCTGTCGGTAGTTCGCCAGGTCGCGGCAGGTACGGCCGTGGGTCCGCGGCCGGGTATCTCTGGATGGTCCCAGCTCTAAGCTTAGATCCAACCATAAACTTAGAGCGAACTGCAATTTTGGAGTAGATTCGCTAGGCTGTCGAGGTGGCCACCACCGGACTGCGCGACCTTAAGAAGGCGCGCACGCGTCGGCACATCGCCGACACCGCGGCCCGCCTGTTCGCCGAGCGCGGCTATGAACGTGTCGCGGTCAGCGACGTGGCCAGCGAGGCCGAGGTCGCCGAGCAAACGGTCTACAACTACTTCCCGACCAAGGAACAGCTGGTCACCGATCGCGAGCAGCAGGTCCAGGATCGGCTGTGCGACCTGATCCGTTCCCGGCCGCCCGCCGTTACGCCGGCCGCTGCGATCCGCGGCTTCGTCCTCGAAGCCCTCGCCGGAATGGCCAGCATCCCCCCGGACATCTGGCGCGGCGAGCTCGGCTACCTGGCGGCAATCAGCCCGACGGTCCACCGGCTGGTACTGGAGCTGACCGACCGCCAAGCCGCTGCCCTCGCCGCCGCCATCAGCGATACCACCGCCGTCTTGCCGGAGGTCGCCAGGCTCCAGGGGGTCGCACTCGCCGCCGTGTTCCAGATCATCATCAGCGATGCCGGCCAGCGCACCCGCGACGGCCAGAGCCAGGCCGAGATCGCTGACGAGCTGCGCCCGATGGTGGAGAACCTCCTCAACGAACTCGATCGCTGGCTGAGCGTTTCAGTACCGCCAGCACAGCGGTAAGGGTCGCTGAATTAGTCGTGCTGGCTAGCTCGAAGCGTCAGCACCCTCAAACTCGAATACCTGGCGGATCTCGATCTCGCCGTGCGCGCCGTACTCACCGGGATAGATCCGGGAAAGCGCCTCGAACGGGGCCCGCCTGGCCCATTCCACGGCTTCATCCATCGAATTCACCTGGAGGATCCAGTAGCCCGCGACCAGCGTCTTCGGCTCATCAAACGGCCCGTTGATGACCGTGCGGCCTTCCGCGGAGTACTTGACACGTCGCCCGTTGGCGCTCGGGAGAAGACCCGCGAGGTCGATAAGCACTTCGGCCCGCTTGAGCTCGTCGTTGTACCGGCCCATCGCGGTGAGGAGGTCCTCACTGGGTACTGCACCCGGCTCCGGATCTCCCTTGATCATCAGCATTACCCGCATCGCGGGCCTCCTTCGCGGGGCCTATGAGCATATGAGCGGGAATTAATGACCGCCACCTACGCGACGGGCATCCGCGTCCGCCCGGGTATTTCGTGCCGCAGATTCGATG
>JBAQGP010000493.1:0-1663 GCA_049287845.1 Solirubrobacteraceae bacterium
CCTTTAATAGGAGAGGTCATGCCCGAGCTTCCCGAGGTCGAGACCATCCGCCGCCAGCTGGCGCCCCATCTGGAGGGCCGTACGCTGGCCGAGGTCGAGATCCTCGACTCGCGCTGGACCCGACCCGACGCGCCGGGCCCGGTCGGAGCCGGGCTACGTGGGCGGGTGGTGGAGGAGGTTGCCCGCGCGGGCAAGTACCTGGTCTGGCGCCTCAGCGGCGAGCGCTACCTGATCATGCACCTGCGCATGACCGGCGCGCTCCTCTTCGACCCACCGGCCGACCCGCCGCACGCTCGCGTGCGCTTCGCACTGGATGGCGGTCACCGCCTCCTCTACATCGACCCGCGGCGCTTCGGCACGGGGCATCTGCTGATCGGCGCCGAGGCGCGCGACGGCTACCTCGCGCAGCGCCTGGGGATCGAGCCACTCACGCCGGCCTTCACCGCTGCACACCTGAGGGCCCAGGCGCGCGGACGCACGGCGCCGATCAAGGCCTTCGTGCTCGACCAGCGGCGGATCGCCGGCGTGGGCAACATCTACGCCGACGAGGCGCTGTTCCGCGCGCGGATCCACCCGCTGCGCGCCACCGGCTCGCTGAGCGGCCCGCAGCTCGAGGCCCTGCGAGAGGCGATCGAGCACGCGCTGATGGCGGGGATCGACGCCAAGGGGGCGACGATCGACGACTTTCGCCACGTTGACGGCGCCCGGGGGTCCTTTCAGGACCTGTTCTGCGTGCATCAGCGCGAGGGGCAGCCCTGCCCGGCGTGTGGGACGGCCATCCGCAAGCTCGTCGTCGGCGGGCGGGGCACGTACGTGTGCGAGCGCTGCCAGCCGAGGCCCCGGACCGGGCGTCCTACCGCGCGAGCGACGCGGACGCGAGCGGGCCCCGCCGCGTCAGGCGGCGAGCAGCTCTGACAGCCTGCCGGCGCGGTCGAGGGCCAGCAGCTCCTGGAATCCGCCGATGCTCTCCCCATTGATGACGATCTGGGGAAAGGTGATCATTCCGGTGAGCTCGGAGAGCTTCGTGCGACCGTCCGGGTCGCGTGCCAGATTGATCTCCTCGTACTCGATCGAGCGCTTGGCCAGCAGCGTCTTCGCGCTTGTGCAGTACGGACAGAAATCAGTGGTGTAAACGGTGACCGGCTTCATTGCTTCATTAAGTATAGCGCGGGGTGGATGATGGCCGGCCCGCTGAGGACCGAGGCCATCGTGCTGCGGTCGATTCGCTATGGCGAAGCCGACCGCATCCTCCATCTCTATACCCCGCAACGGGGGCGGGTGAGCGCCATCGCCAAGGGCGCACGGCGCGCGCGCAGCCGGTTCGGCGCGCGGCTGGAGCCGTTCTTCCACATCCGCGCCGTGCTGCACGAAGGTCGCAGCGACCTGCTCACGGTGACCGGCGTCGATACCGTGGCGGTCCATGCCGCGGTTCGCGACCATGCCGCCACGCTCGACGCTGCCTCGCGGGCGTGCGATGCCGTCACGCGGCTGTTCGAGACCTCCGATCCCCACCCCGAGGTCTTCCGGCTGCTCGCCAACGAGCTGGCCCTCCTGGACGCCGACGCCGCCCACGCGCGGGCGGGCAACGGGCTGGCCTTCCGGCTCAAGCTGCTGCTGGCGGCGGGCATCGTGCCCCAGCTGGCGGCGTGCGCCGTGTGTGGGG
>JBAQGP010000494.1:0-9074 GCA_049287845.1 Solirubrobacteraceae bacterium
GAGCCGGCCCCCGCGACCCGCCGCAATCCGGTGGCGTCGGCGGCGCGCCGGGGCGCACTGATCGTCGCCTCCGTCGGCGCGGTCCTGCTGGCCTACAAGGCGCTGAGCACGATCGGCCTGGGCAACATCGCCCAGGCGCTGCTGGCTTCGAGCCCTTCGTTCGTGATCCTGGGACTCGGCCTCATGTGCGGTGCGATGGCCCTGCGCGCCGTCTCCTGGCATGCCATCCTGCGCGCGGCGCTGCCCAAGGCGCGGGTCAAGCTTTCCGACGCGATGCAGGGGACGTTCATCGGCGTCCTCATGTCCTCGACGTTGCCCGCGCGGCTCGGCGAGCCCTCCCGCGCCCTGGTCGTGGCGCGCCGCACCGGCCGCCCCCGCGAGCACCTGCCGGTCGTGCTGGGCACGGTGGTCTCGCAGACCTTGCTCAACATCGTCGCGCTGATCGTGCTCGGGGCGGTGATGTTCTCGTCTGTGGACCTGTTCAACGGCCATGAGAACGCTCTGGTGGTCGCCGCGGTGGCTCCGCTCGCGCTGCTCGTGCTCGTGCTCCTCGCTCCCCTCGTCCTGCGTCACGGTGGCGGACGGTTCGGGCGCCTGCAGGCCCTCGTCGCCCAGGCTCGCAGCGGGATGACCCGGGTCCGGGCCGGGCTGATGGTGTTCCGCAAGCCCAAGCTCGGCGCCGTTGCCGCCGCCGCGCAGTTGGGGGCCTGGGCGCTGCAATGGACGTCCTGCTACATCCTGCTCGTCGCGCTGGGGCTCAACCACCAAGCCGGATGGGCGGCGGCCGCCGCGGTGCTGTTCGCCGTCAACATCACCGCTGTGCTGCCGGCCACGCCCGCCAACCTGGGCGTGTTCCAGGCCGCCTGTGCCGCTGTCCTGCACGCCGGCTGGCACGTCGGCCTCGGTACGGGCGTGGCGTACGGTGTGATCCTCCAAGCCGTCGAGGTCTCGACCGCGATCCTCATGGGCGCTCCGGCCCTGCTCAAGGAGGGCATGTCCTGGCGCGAGGTCCGGCTCCGCGCGATGCACGCCGCTCCGGTCAAGCTGCCGGCCCGCCCCCACCGGTCCTCGTCGCGCCGCTCGGGCGCGCTGGACACCCGCTAACCGCGGGGGCGCGCCGGGATCCCGGCTTCGACAGGCGGGGCCGGGATCCGGTGTTACGCCTCGGCCATCGCCGGTTGGTCCTCGGCGGTGCCGGCGGGGTCTGAATCGGGCAGCAGGGCGATGAGGGTCGGGTCCTTCTCCGTCCCGGCAATGAGCTCGTCGGCGGCCTGTTTGGCGGACTTGGGCAGCTTCCCGGACTTCATGCCGAAGTAGACGGCCTGGGGATGGTGAGCGACGATCGCCAGCGTCGACTGCTCGGGCTCGATGGCGAACCCGCCCGACAGCCTCAGCCCGATCGACGGCGCGTCGAGCAGGTCGAAGACCTTGCTGAGCTCGGACTGCTCGGGACAGGAGGGATAGCCCCACGAGTAGCGCCGTCCCTGCGTGGGCTCGGCACCCAGCTCCGCGCGCACCCGCGCGTGCAGCCACTCGGCCATCCCCTCGGCGGTCTGGACGCCGAGACCGTGAACGAACAGCTGCTCGGCGAACTCGCCCTCGGCCTCCAGGGAGGCCATCAGCTCCGTGACCTCCTCGCCGGCGGTCACGGCCTGCAGGGCGACGACGTCGATCTCGTTCGAGGCGACGGGCCGGTAGAAGTCGGCCAGGCAGATGCGGTCGTGACGGGGCTGGCGCGGGAAGACCAGCCGGTGCAGCTCGCGGGGGTGGGAGGGATCGAAATCATCGGGATCCCACACGATCAGCTCGTTGCCATCGGCATTGCACGGGAAGTAGCCGAGGAGCGCGCGAGGGTGCAGGTAGGTCTGCTCGCGCCACATGCGCTCCAGGCGCGGCTGGAAGTCGTCACGCAGCAGCTGTGTCCATGCTTCCCCCTTGACGCCGCGCCCGCCCCAGTGCAGCTTGAACAGCACGTGGGTGTCGAGGTGGCGGTAGACCTCGTCCATGGGCACCTCGAGCTCGCGCACGCCCCAGTACGGCGGCTCGGGCACCGGTGTGTCGATCGCGGCGGCGCTGCGGACGGAGGCATCGGTGACGTCGGGCGCGTCCTCGTCGACCTCGATCGGGGTGTCGCGCAGCTTCTGAGCCGCCACCCGGGTCTTCTCCACGAGCTCCTGGCGGCGCTCGGGGTCGATCAGCTGGTCCACCTTGGCCAGGCCCTCGAACGCGTCCTTGCAGTAGAAGACTCCGGGCTCGTAGACGGCGTCGGACCCGGGGCCGTGGGGGTAGAGGATGCGCAGGCCGAAGTTGCGGTTGATGGCCGCGCCGCCGATCAGCACCGGGAAGTCCAGCTTGCGCTCGTGCAGCTCCTGGACGGCGGCAGGCATCTGCTTGGAGGTCGAGACCAGCAGCGCCGACAGGCCAACGGCCGTGGCCCGGTGCTCGACGGCGGCCTCGAGGATGGTGGAGATGGGCACCTGCTTGCCCAGATCCACGACCGAGTAGCCGTTGTTGGTGAGGATGGTGTTGACCAGCGACTTGCCGATGTCGTGCACGTCGCCGAACACCGTGGCCAGCACCACGGTCCCCTTGGTGTAGCCCTCGAGCTTGTCGAGATACTGCTCCAGCTGGGCCACGGCGCGCTTCATGACCTCGGCCGACTGGAGCACGAAGGGGAGAATCAGCTCGCCGGCGCCGAACTTGTCGCCGACCTCCTTCATGGCGGGCAGGAGCACGGTGTTGAGCGTGGGGACGGCGCCGATCTTCTCAACGCAGCGGTCGATCCAGTCCTCCACGCCGTCCCGCTTGCGGCGCAGGATGTGGAAGTGCAGCGCCTCCTCGGGCTCCATGCCCTCGGTGGGGTCGGCCTGGCCGGCGGCGTCCTCATCGGCGGGACCCTTGGACTCGAAGTGGGCGATGTAGCGCTCCAGCGCATCGTCACGGCGATCGAACACCAGGTCGTCGGCCAGCTCGCGCTCGTCGGTGGAGATCTCTGAGTACGGGGTGATGTGATTGGGGTTGACCATGGCGAGGTCCAGCCCCGCCTCCACGCAGTGGTGCAGGAACACGCTGTTGAGCACCGAGCGCGCGGGCAGCCCCACCCCGAAGGAGACGTTGGAGACGCCCAGCGATGTCTGGACGCCGGGAATCCTGGTCTTGATGGCGCGGATCCCCTCGATGGTGGCCACCGCACTGGGCCGCCACTCCGGGTCGCCTGTGGTCAGGGTGAAGGTCAGGCAGTCGAAGATGAGCGCGTCCGGGTCCAGGCCGTGCTCCTCACAGCAGTACTCGGTGATCCGCTGGGCGATCTCCAGCTTGCGCTCGGCGGTCTTGGCCATCCCGACCTCGTCGATCGTCAGCGCGATCACCGCCGCTCCATGCTCCTTGGCCAGCGGCACGACCTTGTCGAGCTTGTCGCGCCCGGCCTCGAGGTTGATCGAGTTGACGATGGCGCGCCCGGGGATCTGCTGCAGCGCGGTCTCGATGACGTCGGGCTCGGTCGAGTCGATCTGGATCGGGGCGGGCTGGGTCAGCGAGATCCGCTTGACGACCTCGCGCATCTGGTCGGCTTCGTCCTGTCGCTCGGTCAGCGCGACGCACACGTCGAGCACATGGGCGCCGCCGGTGACCTGGTCCTCGGCCACCACGGTCAGGCCGTCGTAATCGTTGGCCAGCAACAGCTCCTTGGCCTTGCGCGAGCCCTGGGAGTTGACCCGCTCGCCCACGATGGTGGGTCGCGGGGTCTGGACCAGCGGGGTGGCGGCGATCATCGAGCTGACGTGCGCCGGGCGGCGCTCCGGCCGCGGGGTGGGCGGGGTCCGGTTGCGTTCCTTGACCCGCTCCGCCAGCGCCTCGATGTGCGCCGGCGTGGTGCCGCAGCAGCCGCCGACGATCGAGACGCCGTAGCGTTCGACGAACTCGCCGAGCGTCTCGGCCAGCGGCCCGGGCTCCTCCGGGAAGATGGTCTCGCCATTGGGACCCTGGAGCGGGAGGCCGGCATTCGGGATGCAGTGCACGGGAACCGGGCTGAACTCGCCGAGGAAGCGGATGGCGTCGCGCATGTCCTCGGGGCCGGTGGAGCAGTTGAGGCCGATGACGTCCACCTTCAGGGCCTCCAGCGTGGCCAGCACCGCGCTGATGTCGGTGCCCAGGAGCATCTTGCCGCCCTGGGGCAGGAGGGAGACGCTGCACTGGATGGGGACGGCGCGTCCGAGCTCTGCGCCGGCCCGGCGCACCCCGAACACAGCCGCCTTGAGCTCCAGGATGTCCTGGGTGGTCTCGATGATGATCAGGTCGACGCCACCCTCGATCAACCCGGCGGCCTGCTCGGTGAAGACGGTCTGGAGCTCCGGGAAGGTGATCTGGCCGAGCGTCGGGTCGTCTGAGGCGGGGAGGAAGCCCGTGGGGCCGATCGCACCGGCCACGAAGCGCTGCTCGCCGGCCGCCTTGCGGGCGATCTGCGCCGCCTTGACGTTGATCTCGTGCGTGTGGTCCTCCAGGCCCCACTCGGAGAGCTTCAGTCGGCTCGCCTGGAACGTGTCGGTCTCCAGCACCTCCGCGCCCGCCTCGAGCATCGAGCTGTGCACGCCCTCGATCACGTCGGGCCGGTTGAGCACCAACGCCTCGTGGCAGCGGCCGGGCAGCCCGTAGTCCTTCTCCAGGCTCAGGTCGAACTGCTCGAGCGTCGCGCCCATGCCCCCGTCGTAGACGATCACGCGGTCGCGCGTCGCCGCCAGGAAATCTCGCATCGGACGGAGGCTAGCAACCTTGACACAACTATGTCAATGTTGCGTGGCGGTGGAGGCGTGGCGACCCGCTACCGCGCGGTCCAGCCCATATCCATCGTCACGGGCACCCCGGTGAACGCGCGTCCACCCGGCCCCGCCAGGAACGCCACGACCTCGGCGACCTCGTCAGGCTCGATCAGGTCCTTGATGGCATGCGGGGCCAGGATGACCTGCTCGAGGGCCTGCTCCTCGGAGATCCCATGCGCGCGAGCCTGGTCGGGGATCTGGGCCTCCACCAGGGGCGTGCGGACGTAGCCAGGGCAGACGGCGGTGGCGGCGATGCCCCGCTCGGCGCCCTCCAGAGCCAGCGTCTTGACCAGGCCCAACAGCCCGTGCTTGGCCGAGACGTACGCGGCCTTGAACGGTGAGGCGACCAGCCCGTGTGCCGAGGCGATGGCGATGTAGCGCCCTGCGCCCGACTCGCCCAGCGCGTCCCAGCCATGCCTCGCGAGCAGAAACGGACTGGTCAGCATGAGCGCGATGATCGTCTCCCAGCGCTCGATCGGGAAGTCCTGGATCGGTGCGACGTGCTGGATGCCGGCGCCGGCCACGATCAGGTCGAGGTGACCGAAGCGCTCCAGTGCGGCGGCCACCGCACCCGCGTTGGCCTCCGCATGGGTGAGATCGGCCTCGTGCGGCGTGCCGGGCCCGCCGGGGTCGGGGTGCAGGTCGACGGCGAGAACCTCGAACCCGTCGCGGACCATGCGCTCGGCCACGGCGCGGCCGATCCCGCTGGCGGCGCCGGTGATCAGGGCGACGTCAGGGCGCGACACTCATAGCCCCCGCGATCGGCGGGAATCAGAGGCCTCAGTCTGTCTTCGGACCGCCACGGGTGGTTTCGGGGCCTGCGACCAGGGTTGCTTGATGTGCGTCGCCTGCGGGTACAGATCTTATATGGAGCGCGTGGCGCGAAATCTCAACGAGACCTACGAGGCCTCGCCGCGGTCGGTGGCCGAGGGGCGATCCAGCCTTGCGGATTTCGCCGCGCAGGCCGGAGCGACGCCCAATCAGGTCGACGCCGTGCGCTTGGCCGCGTCCGAGGCGATCACCAATGCGGTGCTGCACGCCTATCGTGGCGGCGCCGGCCTCATCTATGTCAACGCGGCCGTGGAGTCGGGGGAGCTCTGGATCCTCATCTCCGATGACGGCTGCGGCCTTCAGCCACGCGCCGATCGCCCCGGGCTCGGTCTTGGACTCGGGCTGATCTCCGAGGTGAGCGATGACTTCGCGATCGTGTCCCGCGCCACGGGCGGGACCGAGGTGCGGGTGCGGTTCAACCTCGTCAGCGCGTCCGCTCGGACCGAGGAGCGGGCACACCGCGAGCGAGCCAGCGGCGGCAACGGGCGCCAATACGGCTTCTCCACTTCGATGTCCGCCGCCTGACCCACGACAGCGGCTCGCGAGCGAGGGAACACGGGGGCGCCGTCAGCGAGGCGGGGCGACCGGCGAGCCTGAGTTCGCCGAGGCGTACAACGCCTCGATGGCGCGCGCCTGGCCCTCGGCGTCCGCGCGGCCCAGCAGCGGCGCGGTCTCCCCGCGGATGGCAGCGGCCAGGTTGTCGACCTCGAGCCCGTAGGGATTGCCGGCCGGGACCTCGATGATTTCGGTGGCGTGCGCGCGGCGCAGCTCGATCTGCGGCGCACGGCAGTGCCAGGGATCGGCGACGAAGAGGCTGCCCTTCTCGCCGACGACCTCGAGATCGAAGCGATCGTCGAGAATCAACCCGCTGTCGAAGTGGGCGATCACGTCGCCCGCGAACCGCATCCAGCCGCTGAAGGTGACGTCGACGCCGCCACCGCCGACCATCTGTGTGCCGCTCACGAGCTCCGGCTCGCCGGCCAGCAGGCGCGCGGCGCTCACGCAGTAGCAGCCGACATCCATCAGCGCCCCCCCGTCGAGCGCGGCGCTCAGGCGCACGTCGGCCGGATCGTCGAAGTGGAAGCTGAACGCGGCGCGGATGAGCCTCAGGCGGCCGATCGCGCCCGAGCCCACGAGCTCCACCACGCGTGCCGTCTGGGGATGGTGGCGGTACATGAACGCCTCCATGAGCACGCGGTCGTGGCGCTCGGCCAGGTCAAAGGCGGCCCGGACGTCGGCCTCCCGGCGGCTGAGCGGCTTCTCGCACAGCACGTGCTTGCCTGCTCGTAGGGCCCGGCCGGTCCAGTCCAGGTGCAGCGAGTTGGGCAGCGAGATGTAGACAGCGTCGATGCCGGGGTCGTCCAGCAGGGCCTCGTAGCTGTCGTAGGCGCGCTCGATACCGCGCTCGGAGGCGTAACGTTCGGCACGCGCGCGGTCACGGCTGGCGACGGCCCGCACCGCGGATCCGCGCGACTGCGCCACTCCCTCGATGAACTTGTCGTTGATCCGCGCCGTGGAAAGAAGGCCCCACTGCGTGGTCATCACGGGTGGGGACCGATCGCTCAGACCCTGCGGTCTGTCGCCGCGGCCGGTGCCTCGGCCTTCGTGGTGCCCAACAGCTCCTCACGGCTGGGCTTGACGTCATCGATGGCGCTCTTCATGTCGTGGATGGAACGGCCGATCGCGCGCCCGACCTCGGGAAGTCGCTTGGGCCCCAGGACGAGCAGCGCGACGGCGAGAACGATAATCAGGTGCGTGGGCTGGAGAATGTTGTCGATGAACGGCACGCGAGGGAGAGTACAGAGTGACTGATGAGGCGACGGCATTCGCGCCCGGGCGTGTGAACCTGATCGGCGAGCACACCGACTACAACGCGGGTCTGGCACTGCCGTTCGCCATCAGCGACGGGGTGACGGTCCGAGCCACGCGCACCGAGGACAACCACGTCCAGGTCGTGGCCTTAGACCTGGACGCGCACGACACGTTCGCCCTGGACGCGGTGTCCCGGGTGTCGGGCTGGAGGGCGTTTGCCCGCGGTGCCGCCGGCGAGCTGACCGCCGCCGGGTGCGCCCTGGTCGGCGCGCGGCTGGAGATCACCGGCTCGGTCCCGCGCGGCTCAGGGCTGTCCTCGTCGGCGGCGCTGGAGGTGGCGCTCTGCCTGGGCCTGCTTGCGGTCGCCGACGTCGCACCCCCCGAGCGTTTGGAGCTCGCGCGCCTGTGCTCGCGGGTGGAGAACGCGTGGGTGGGGGCGCAGACCGGGCTCCTGGACCAGATCGCGTCGCTGTTCGGAGAGGCCGACAAGGCGCTGCGAATCGACTTCCAGTCGATGGACGTCACCCCGGTGGCGCTCGAGCTCGGCGATTACCGGCTGGTCACGCTGGACTCGGGCGAGCGCCATGCCAACGCCGGCGGCACCGACGGCGCCGAGGGCTACAACGAGCGCCGCGCCGAATGCGTTCGTGCCGCCGAGCTGCTCGGCGTCGAGAGCCTGCGCGACGCCACGCTTGATCGCGTGAAGGAGCTCCCCGAACCGCTGCGGGCCCGCGCCCGTCACGTGGTGACCGAGAACGCGCGAGTGCGGGACACCGTCGCGGCCCTGTCGAATGGGGATCTCGAGCGCGTCGGCGAGTTGCTCAACGCCTCACACGCCAGCCTTCGCGACTGCTTCGCCATCTCGACCCCGACCGTGGAACAGACCGTGCAAACGCTCGTGGACGCGGGCGCTATCGGGGCACGCATCGTGGGCGGCGGGTTCGGCGGCCACGTGCTGGGCCTGTTCGGACCCGGGAGCCACCCGCCGGAGGCCGCGCTGGAAGTTGAGCCCGGCCCGGGAGCGCGGATCCTCCGTTAGCGCTAACATCGCGGCGGGCTCCGGCTGGGCGGAGCGTCGGAGAGGAGCGGACTGGATGGACGTCGAGGACGACGAGAGGGCCGCGTCGCGACCGCGACGTCCGGCGATCATGTCAGACGTGGGCCGACTCGCCGGGGTCTCGCACCAGACGGTATCGCGCGTCATCAACGGCAGCCGCCATGTCAGTCCGCAGACACGCGAGCGCGTCCTGGCCGCCATGCACGAGCTCGGCTACCGGCCCAACTCCATTGCCCGCGCGTTGGCCACGGGACGGACCCGCACCCTGGGCGTGGTCAGCTTCGACACGACGCTCTACGGTCCGGCGTCGACCCTGTTCGGCATCGAACGCGCGGCGCACGAGGCGGGGTACTTCATCATGGTGGCCAGCCTCAAGGCGCTTGATCGGGCCTCGGTGGTGCAGGCGATCGAGCGGCTCCGGGTGCAGGGGGTCGACGGGATCCTCGTCATCGTCTCGGAGGAGGAGTCCGCGGAGGCGCTGCTGCACGCCCCGCTCGACGTGCCGCTGGTCGCCGTGGAGGCCGGTCCGGACCGCGGCATCCCTGTGGTGGCGGTCGACC
>JBAQGP010000495.1:0-1957 GCA_049287845.1 Solirubrobacteraceae bacterium
CTCACGAGCTCGCCGCCCAGGGTGCCCGTCCCAAGGACGCGAACGCCGCCGAGGAGTTCTACGTGCGGACATTCGCCGAGCCGGCGCTCGACGTCAACGGCGTGGAGAGCGGCTCCGCCCATCTCCAGAAGACCGTGTTGCCGGTGCAGGCGTCCGCCAACGTGTCGATCCGGCTGGCGCCCGGCCAGGATCCCGACGTCATCGCGGGCAACTTCGAGCAGCTGCTGCGCGACGCCACGCCACCCGAGGCCGACCTGGAGCTTGCGCTCCTGTCCGCCGCCGCGCCCGGCCTCGTGCCCCCGGACTCCCCGGCGGTGCAGCTCGGCCTGGCCGCCTTCGAGCGGGCGGTCGGTACCCGCCCGGCCCTCATCCGCTCGGGCGGGACCCTCCCCATCGTGCCGGCCCTGAGCAACCGCGACATTCCCACGATCATCAGCGGGTTCTCACTGCCCGACGCCAACATCCACTCGCCCAACGAGCGGATGCTCGTGGATTACCTCCCGCTCGGCATCGCCGCCGCGCGCGCTGTGCTCCAGGAGTTCTCGGCGCTCTGAGGGGCGGGTGGTGCGGGTGGGCGACGGGGCGCGGCTGCACTTCACCGAGGACCAGCGCCTGGCGTTCGGGCGCGTGGCCGAGCTCTACGATCGCGCCCGCCCGTCATACCCGGCCGCGGCGATCGATGCGCTGCTGGAGTACGGGGGGCTGGGCGCGGGCGCATCGATCGTGGAGGTAGGCGCCGGTACCGGCAAGGCCACGGAGCTGCTGGCGAGGCGGGGGCTGCGTGTGGTGGCGGTCGAGCCCAGCGCCGAGATGGCGGAGCTGGCACGCGTCAAGCTCGCCGACTGGCCCGGAGTGACGATCGTGGGCAGCACCTTCGAGGCCTGGGAGCCGCCGGAGCGCTACGCGGCCGTGGTGAGCGTCCAGGCGTGGCACTGGGTTGCCGGTGACGTGCGCTATGCCAAAGCACACGCCGCGCTTGCGCCAGGCGGGACGCTCGCGGCGATCTGGGCATTCCCGGACTGGGAGCGATGTCCGGCGCGCACATCGCTGAGCCGCGCCTACCGGGGCGCCGACGTCGACCTCCCGGCGGACTTCCCGATGCACCCGGACAGCGAGCCGACCCGCCTGGCGGGCGACTGGGCGGCCGAGATCGCGGCGAGCGCAGGGTTCCGCGACGACGAGGTCCGATCCTTCCCGTGGCCTCAGAGCTACACGAGCGCGGCGTACGTCGCCCTGCTCCAGACCCACCAGGACCACATCCTGCTCGCCGACCGGGATCGTGCGGTGCTGCTGGACGCCATCCGGCGCACCATCGATGCCGCCGGCGGCACCCTCGAGCTGCCGCTGGTCACCTACGTCTGCCTCGCTCGCAGAGCCTGACACTCGCCCGCTTCCTGACACTCGCCCGCGCCTCACATTCGCGGCGCCCGACGATCGCCGCGCTACAGGCGGTCGCTGGCGATGCGACGGGCCCACAGCGCTCCCAGCGGTGCCCTGAGGACGCACATCGAGATCGTCCGGCCACGCTCCTGGTTGGCGATTCCCCAGCGGTTCTCGATGCGCGCCACAACATGCGCCGAGGTGCAGAGCCCGCGCAAGACAGCGGCATCGAAGCCCACCGCCAGCGCTCGGCGCTCGGGCATGCGCCCCGGGTGCCAATACTGATAGGACAAATGCCCGCTCAGCGCCGGCGGGAGCCCCAGCGCCGGACCGTAGAGCGCCAGCGCTCCGGCCTCACCGTAGTTCTCAGCCAGGAGCGCGGTGTCGCGACGCTGAGCCGCGGGGACGGCACGCCAGACCCGCTCAGTCTGTGCCGCCAGCTCGGGCCAGCCCAGCTCGTCCTGGTACCAGCTGGCGTGCCAGATGCCGAGTCGCACCATCGTCGCCGTCGGCAGCACCGGCCACACGAGTGGGGCCGCAACGGCGATCACGGCGAGCTGGGCAACCACCAGAGAGA
>JBAQGP010000496.1:0-2413 GCA_049287845.1 Solirubrobacteraceae bacterium
AGCCGGAGCTGCTCGCCGACGTCTCCGAGCTGGGGTCGGGCACCCGGACGCTGGGCGTCTACGAGCAGCGCTTCCGGCGCCGGGCGCAGGGGCCGCTGTGCGTCTACCTGGAGGGCGTCGGCGACCCGGGCAACGTGGGCACGATCCTGCGTGCCGCGGAGGCGTTCGGCGCGGGCAGCGTCGCCTTCGGCCCGGGCACCGCCGACCCCTTCGCACCCAAGGCGGTCCGGGCGAGCATGGGCGCCGTGTTCACCGTCCCGCTCGTCCAGGTGAGCAGCACCGATCCGCTGCCGGGGGCGACCGTCGCTCTCGTCGCCGGTCGCGGTCCCGCGCTGGCCAGCCTCGAGCTCGAGGAGGGCGTCACGCTGATGGTCGGCTCTGAGCGCGACGGGCTCCCCGATGACCTCGTCGCCGCCGCCGACCACGTCGCCCAGATCCCGATCGCGAACCACTCCCTCAACGCCGCGATGGCGGCCACGGTCGCGCTCTACGAGGTAACTAGGATGGCCCGCGAATGACCGAGCAGATCGCCAACATCGAGCGCGAGGCGACCTCGGCGATCGAGCAGGCCGGAACGACCCAGGCGCTCGAGGACGTCCGCATCCGGTACCTGGGTCGCAAGGCCGAGCTGCCCAACCTGCTGCGCGGCGTCGCCCAGCTCCCGCCCGAGGAGCGCGCCGCCACCGGCAAGGCCGCCAACCAGGCCCGCCAGAAGCTGGAGTCAGAGCTCGAGCGCAAGGCCGGAGAGCTGGCAGGCGCCGAGCTCGACGAGCGCCTCAAGCAGGACCGGATCGACGTCACGCTTCCTCCCGATCCGCTCCCGTCGATCGGCCGTCTGCACCTGATGACGCGTACCCGGCGCGAGATCGAGGACGTGTTCGTCGGGCTGGGGTTCAACATCGCCGAAGGGCCCGAGGTGGAGACCGTCTACTACAACTTCGACGCGCTCAACCATGCCTCCACCCATCCGTCGCGGCTGGAGACCGACACCTTCTATATCGAAGCGGATGCCAGCCGCCCCGGCCACGTCGACATCTTCGATCCGGCCACGCTGCTGCTTCGGGTCCACACCTCGCCGGCGCAGATCCACGCCATGGAGAGCCAGCCGCCGCCTATCTACATCATCGTGCCCGGTCGCGTCTACCGCCCCGACTCCGATGCCACCCACACGCCCCAGTTTCATCAGATCGAGGGGTTGGCGGTTGATGAGGACATCACCCTCGCCGACCTGAAGGGCACGCTGCTCACGTTCGCACGGGCGATCTTCGGCCCAGAGCGCGAGGTCCGGCTGCGCCCGCACTTCTTTCCGTTCACCGAGCCGAGCGTCGAGGTCGACGTCTCCTGCTTTCACTGCACGCAGGGGATCACCGCCGATGGTCAGCGCTGTCCCCTGTGCAAGGGCACGGCCTGGATCGAGATCCTCGGCTCGGGAATGGTCGATCCCAACGTGTTCACGCACGTCGCCGACCGGGGCTATGACCCCGAGAAGGTCCAGGGGTTTGCGTTCGGGATGGGGATAGAGCGGATCGCGATGCTCAAGCACGGCGTCCCGGACCTACGGCTGTTCTATGACAACGACGTCCGCTTCCTGGAGCAGTTCTAGTGCGGGCGCCGATCGAATGGCTCAACGAGTACTGCGCGCCGGAGCTCACCCCATTTGAGCTGGCCGACCGGCTGGCCATGACTGGCACCGAGGTGGAGCGGGTCGAGACCCACGGCGTGTCGGCCTTGGAGAACTTCGTCGTCGGCAAGGTGCTCGACGCCCACCAGCACCCGGATGCCGACCGGCTGAGGGTGTGCCTGGTCGACACCGGAGACGGCGAGCCCAGCCAGATCGTGTGCGGCGCGCCCAACGTCGCCGCCGGCCAGACCGTGGCCGTCGCCAAGCCCGGCGCGGTGATGCCCGACGGCACCAGGCTGAAGGTCGCCAAGCTCCGCGGCCAGCCCTCCAACGGGATGATCCTCGCCGAGGACGAGGTCTCGATCGGCACCGATCACGACGGGATCATGGTCCTGCCCGACGGACTGGCGGCGGGGGAGCCGCTGGCCGACGTGCTGCCGATCGCCACCGACGTGCTGGTGCTGGAGATCACGCCCAACCGTCCCGACTGCCTGGGCGTCTACGGCGTCGCGCGCGAGGCCCACGCCGCCACCGGCGCCCCGCTGCGGCCACCGCCGTGGATCCACGACCCCGGGACCTCCGGCGAACTGACGAGCGCGACGGTGATCGTCGAGTCCCCGGAGCTGTGCCCCCGGTTCATCGCCCGCGCCTTTGAGGACGTCCAGCTCGGCGAGTCGCCGCGCTGGTTGAAGGCCCGGCTGATGGCCGCCGGCCAGCGGCCGATCTCCAACGTCGTCGACGTCACCAACTACGTGATGCTGCTCACTGGCCAGCCGATGCACGCCTTCGATC
>JBAQGP010000497.1:0-5014 GCA_049287845.1 Solirubrobacteraceae bacterium
GCCCGGTGTTCCTCGTCCTGGCCGGCATCCTGGTGGTCGCGGTGGTCGCGGTGGTGCTGGTCTTCGTCACCGGGTCGAACAGCAACAGCTCGTCGTCGTCGAATTCGTCGTCGCAGTCGTCGGCCGCGTCAGCGTCGAGCACGACCGGTGCCAAGCGGACCAAGGCCGGCAAGACACGCAGGGCCGCCGCGACGACGGTCACCCCGAGCGCGGTGACGGTCGCCGTCCTCAACGGGACCACGACCGACAAGCTCGCCGCCGACGTCCTGAACAAGCTGACGACCGCCGGCTACAAGCCCGGGACCAAGCTGAACGCCGCCGAGACCGGGGTGACGTCCACCATCGTCGGCTACACCTCCCCGAGCGACCGCTCCGATGCGCTCGCCGTTGCCAAGTCCCTGAACCTCGGCTCGGCGTCGGTCCAGGCGGTCAGCCAGGGCGATCGCGTGAAGGTGTGCGGCAGCACCACCGCATGCACGACGCAGGTCGTCGTCACCGCCGGCACCGATCTGGCGGGCTGACGGCCGAGCGCGGGGGCTCGATCACCCGCGCTGCCACCGCCCTCGCCTCGCCGCTACATTCTTGCGTCGGATGTCAGCCATGAAGGATCTCCTCGACCTCCCCTCACGCACCGAGAAGCCTCGTCAGGAGGGGCTCACCCATGTGCTCGACCGGGGGCTGTCGGTGGCCGACATCGACGGCCTGGTCGAGATCGCGGGGGACTACATCGACATCGTCAAGCTCGGCTGGGGCACCGCGGTGGCCACCGGCAACCTCGAGGCCAAGCTGGCCCGCTACAAGGAGCACGGGATCACGGTGATGTTCGGCGGCACGCTCACAGAGCTGGCCATCGCCCAGAACCGGCTCGACCGCCTGGTGGCCTGGCTCAAGGAGTTGGGGCTCGATCACATCGAGCTCTCCGACGGCACGCTGAACATCGAGTTCGACCGCAAGCTGGAGCTCATCTCGCGGCTGGCCGAGGAGTTCACCGTGCTCTCGGAGGTCGGCTCCAAGGACGACACTCGGATCATGGCCCCCTACCGATGGGTCGAGCAGATGCGGGCCGAGCTGGAGGCGGGCGCATGGAAGGTGATCGCCGAGGGCCGCGAGAGCGGCGCGGTGGGCATCTTCCGTCACGACGGCGAGGTCCGTCAGGGGCTCGTCGACGAGATCCTGCACGCCATCCCGGGCGAGAAGATCATGTTCGACGCTCCGCGCAAGGAGCAGCAGGTGTGGTTCGTGCGACGGCTGGGACCCGACGTCAACCTCGGCAACATCACCCCCGAGGACGTCCTCTCGCTCGAGACGATCCGGGTCGGGCTGCGCTCGGACACCGCGGTCGCCGAGCTCAATGACTGAGCGCCCCCTGGCGCACCGATGAACCTGGGTCTCGGCGGAATCCGGCTGGCGCGCCACGGCGAGACGAATGACAACCTCCCGCCCTTCCGCTTCCAGGGCTGGACCGATACGCCGCTCAACGAGACCGGGCGCCGCCAGGCCCACGAACTGGCCGTCAAGGTGGCCGGCGACGGGATCGCGTCGCTGTGGGCCTCCGATCTGAGCCGGGCGCGCGAGACGGCCGAGATCGTCGGCGAGCGGATCGGGATGGCGCCGGTGCTCGATGCCCGTCTGCGCGAGGGCGCGCGGGGGCGCTGGGAGGGGTTTCTCATGCAGGACATCGAGCGCGCCGAGCCCGAGCGCTACGCCGCCTGGCGGCGCGCCGGCGCGGATTTCCGCTTCCCGGAGGGTGAGTCGCTGCTCGAGCACCAGCAGCGCGTCACCGCGGGCCTGCACGACATCCACGCCGCCGGCCCGCTGCCGGCGCTGGTCGTCTGCCACGGCGGCAGCATCAGGGTCATGCTCTGTGCCGCGGACCCGCGCGGGCTCGACGCCTTCCACACCTTCGACGTGCCCAACGTGGCGGTGGTCCCGCTGTGAGCCGAGCGCCGGTGGCGGCCTTCGTCGCGCTGGTCATCGCCACCGTGGCGGCTTTCTTCGTCATTCAGCATCTCAAGGTGAGCACGCCGTTGATCCAGGGCCGCCCGGCGCCGGTGCCCAACACGATCAACCCGGTCTACGCCGGCGCGTGCCCGGTGCGTGACGGCAAGGGCGCGCTGAGCCTGGTGAGCTTCACGCGGACGAAGGTCTCCTTCTACCTCCAGAACCGCTCCGACAACGTCAGCGTCTACATCGTCGATCGCAACGGCGACCAGGTCCGGCAGATCGCGAACAACGTCTTCATGCGCGCCCGGCCTCCCCAGCGCCACGTGTTCACGTGGAACGGCCGCCGGGCCGACGGGTCGGTGGCGCCCGCCGGCGTCTACTACATCAAGGTCTCGCTCTTTCACGAGGCCCGCTCGCTGTACATCTCCAACAGCACCGCGGCGCTGCCGGTGACCGTCGAGACGACCCGCCCCCACGTGCAGGTGACCGGCGTCAGCCCGGCGACGATCGCGACCGGTGGCTCAGCGCGGGTGACGATCCACTACACGGGAACGGGCACCCTGCGCCCGCGGATCCTGATCTACCGCGTGACCGGGGGTCACCAGCGGCAGGTCAAGAGCTATGCCGCCACCACCAAGGCGGGGTCGAGCATCTGGGACGGGACCGTCGCCGGCGGCAGGCCCGCTCCCCCCGGGACCTACGTGGTCGGCGTGCTCTCCATCGACAGGTCCTGCACCACCTCGCGCTCGCCGTCCTCGCCGACCGCCGCCCCCCGCGCGGTGGTCACCGTGCAATAGTCTCGAGGCGGGCGACAGTCGGCGGCTGTGCGCCCCGGGGGCCGGCCTCGACACTGCCCCGCTGGCTCGGGCTCGGGTCACCGGTCAACGCGCCCGTGGCGATCCCTACCGTTAGCCGGCGTGACCGCGTACCTCAAGCGCCTCGTCTCGTCGCTGGCGGCCTATCAGCTCGCCGACGTCGTCTCGAAGTTCATCGCCGTGATCCTGCTGCCGGTCTACACCCGGTACGTGACGCCGAAGGGCTACGGCGTGGTGGAACTGCTCGCCAACGGGGTGATCCTGATCAGCATCCTCGTGCGCTTCGGGATGATCGAGGCGTTCCTGCGCTTCTATTTCACCGATTCAGACCAGGGGCGCCGCGACGCCCTCGCCCGCCGCACCGTTGCCTTCCTGCTCATCGCCACGACCATCGTGGCGGTGATCCTCGCGGCGCTGGCGGGCCCGGTGAGCCGGGTCGTCCTGGGCTACCGCGACGTGACGACCCTGCGGATCGCGGTGCTGGGGCTGTGGACGTTCACCAATCTCGAGCTGGCCTACGGGCTGCTGCGCGTCGACGAGCGCCTGCGCCTCTACGCCACCGCGTCGGTGAGCAACGTGCTGATGACCGTGGCCGCCTCGGTGGTGCTCGTGGTGATCCTCGGCAAGGGCGCGCGGGGACTGCTGCTGGGCAACTACGCCGCCTCCACGGTGGTGCTGTTCGGGCTGTGGTTCAAGCTGCGCCACCGCCTGCTGGGTGGGCGGGGACGAGCTTTCGTCCAGGGCGAGGAGATGGGCGTGCTCCTGCGCTTCGGGCTGCCGACGGTTCCGGCCGAGGCGTCGGTGTACGCCCTGAGCATCGTCGACCGCTACTACATCTTCCACCACCGTGGCCCCGCGCAGGCCGGTCTGTACTCGATCGCGATCAAGCTGGCCGGGGCGGTGGCGTTCATCGTGCGTGCCTTCCAGTACGCATGGCCGCCGCTGGCCTACTCGGTCACCGACGACCGCGAGGCGGCCCGGCTCTACGGCCTCGTCACCACCTACTACCTGCTCGTCTCGGGCTGGGTCGTGGCCGGGCTGGCGCTGGAGGCCCGCTGGATCCTGCGGCTGCTGGCGGCGCCGGCGTTCTATGAGGCCTACAAGGCGTTGCCGTGGGTGGCCCTGGGCTGGGCGCTGTACGGGCTGTGGGTGGTGTTCCTGGCGGTGGCCGGCCGGGCCAAGGTGACCGAGCGCAACTTCCCGGCGGCGATCGCCGGCCTGGCGGCCAATGTGGCGCTGCTGCTGGTGCTCGTCCCTGCGCTGGGGCTGGCCGGCGCCGGCCTGGCACTGTGCGGGGCCTACGTGGTCATGCTGGGCGCCATGCACCTGCTCACCCGGCGGGCGTTCCCGGTGGCCTTTGAATGGCGGCGGCTGGCCCAGCTCACACTGATTGTGGGCGGCCTTGCGGCCGCCGGTGAACTGGCCCTGCCGACCTCGGGCGCCGCCGGCTTCATCAGCCGCGCGGCGGTGTGGGCGATCATCCCGCCGGCGCTGCTGGTCACCGGCTTCGCCCACGGCGCCGAGCTTGACCAGGCCCGGGCGCTGCTGACCCGCGTCCGTGGCCCCCGTACCGGACCCGCTGGAAGCGAGTCGTGATCCGGCCGGCCGTCAGCGTCGTGATGCCCTTTGCCGGCAGCCGGGCCGAGGCCGAGGCGGCGCTCGACGCACTGCGCGCAATGCACACCGGGCCCGAGGACGAGCTCATCCTGGCCGACAACTCGGGCGTTGCCGTTGGCCCGGAGGGCGTGACCGTGGTGCCGGTCACCGGCGAGCAGTCGCCGTCGCACGCCCGCAACGCCGGCGCGTCGCGCGCCTCCCGCGACTGGATCCTCTTCCTGGACGCCGATTGCCAGGCTCCGGCCGATCTGCTCGAGCGCTTCTTCGCGCAGAACGTGGCCGAGGACGTGGGGGCGCTGGCCGGTTCCGTGGTCCCGGCGGCGGGCGGCGACGGCCTGGCCGTCCGCTACGGCGCCGCCAAGAGCTTCCTGGACCAGGACGCGCACCTTGCCCACCCCTTCATGCCGCGCGCCGTTGCCGCCAACCTGCTCGTGCGCCGGGAGGCCTACGAGGCCATCGGCGGCTTCTACGAGGGCGTACGGGCCGGCGAGGACACGGACTTCTCGTGGCGCCTGCAGCGGGCGGGGTGGCGGCTGGAGGGCCGGCGGGCGGCGATCGTGGAGCACCGCTATCGCACCACCGTGCGGGCTCTGCGCCGGCAGTGGCGTGGCTACGCGGCCGGGCGGGCGTGGCTGGGG
>JBAQGP010000498.1:0-1783 GCA_049287845.1 Solirubrobacteraceae bacterium
GGGCGACATCGCGCGCTGCGGCCGAGGGCACCGAGCGCGATCCGGGCCCCTCCGAGACCCAGCGTTTCGACGTCCCGGCATCGGACGACGAGCTCGACACCGTCAGCTCTGCATCGCTGCCGTCGCATCGCGCGCCGCGGCGGTCGGGGCATCAGACGCCCCTCGAGGACCCCGGCTGGAACCCGTCGACCGCCGAGCGCCTGCGCCCGCTCAATCCGTCGCTGCGTCACCGTACCTGGTGGTTCGGGCGGCTGCTCGCACTGATCGTTCTCTGCGGCGTGATCGCCGCGGTGTGGATGGTGCTGCACTCCACCGTGCTGCACTAGTACACGCTCGGGGCAACGCCCGATCGCGCAGCGGGGCGGCCGTCAGCTCGCGAGCCGGCCGATGGCGATGAGCGCGGCGGTGTCCTCGCTGCGGACGCCGCCCCGGCCCACCCCTCCGCCGCGGGATGCGAGCTCGAGGTCGGCGATCTCGCAGATGTCCTCGGCCAGACGATCAGAGCCGGCCCGCCGGGCATCGGCGATGAGCCGGTCGGCGGCCCGGGAGGGCATCCGCAGGCGCCGCTTGACCTGGGCCGGCGGCTCGCCGGCGTCCAGCGCCGCGGCGACCTCGTGCGCGGTCCGGACCCGCTGCGAGATCCAATAGAGCAGCCCGGGCAGGCGTTCGCCCTGCTGGCGTAGCTGGAGATAGGCTCCGACGGCGGCTCGGGCGTCCCCTGCGACGATCGCATCGGCCACGGTCCACGCCCGCCGCTCCGCCGACGAGGCGGTCAGCCGCTCCACGGCGTCGGCGTCGAGGGGGTGGTCGGGGTCGTCGTCGTCGCCGTCGAGGGCGAGCTTCTCGAGCTCGCGCAGCAGTCGCTGCTGACGATCGCCGACGTGGCGGACGAGCGCGCGAGCGCCGTCAGGATCGAGCTCCAGACCCAGCTCGCGGGCGCGCGCCGTCGCCCATTTGGGCAGCTCCCAGGGCTTGACGCTCGCCTCCGGGCTGATGTCCCCGCCCGCGTCGCGGACCGCGGCATGGAGCCGGTCAGGGGCCTTGTTGCGACCCTCCTCGCGAGCGAAGAAGGCGATCGTCGTCTCTGGGGGCATGGCCCCCAGCGACCCCACCAGCGCGTCGAGCTCCTTGTCGGACCAGCGCTCGACGCCGTCGACGATGATGAACCGCCGGCTCAGGGTCAGCGTCATCGCGTCGAGCGCCGCTGCCGCGCGCTCGGCCGTGGCCTCATCACCTTCCAGCAGCTCGACGCCCTCGGCCCCGCTGATCGACTCGGCCAGCCCGCGCAGGCGGGCACGGCGCTCGGCGATACGACCATGCTCATCGCCGTGAATCAGGTACGCGGGCTTGAACGACGGCGCCATGCCGAAGCGAGTCTACGCGCGGCTCAGGCGGCTCGGGCCGCTCATGCGGCCTCGGCGTCGGCGGCGAGCTCGAGGGCTCGCTGCACCGCGCCGGCGGGGGTGTCGGCCAGCTCGATGCCCTCGATGGGCCACGTGTCGTACCCGACCACTCCAACGCCCGCGTTGAGCGCCAGGGCGATCTCCGAGAGTGTCCCGTAGGCGCCACCGACGGCGATGACCGCATCGGCGCAGCCCACCACCAGCGCGTTGCGCACGTGGCCGAGACCGGTGGGAAGCGCGATCTGAACCCACTCGTTGGCCTCCCGGCGGTCGGTCCCGGGGAGGATTCCGATCACGGTGGCGCCGGCGTCGTGGGCGCCGCGGCTGGCGGCCGCCATGACCCCGCCGCGCCCGCCTGTGATCACCACACAGCCCGCGGC
>JBAQGP010000499.1:0-19370 GCA_049287845.1 Solirubrobacteraceae bacterium
TCGATCCCGGCGCGGGATGGTTCCCGCATTACGTCGGCTATGGCGAGGAGCGCGGCGCCGGGGACGGGCACGGGGCGAACCGCAACCTACCGCTGGCGCCCGGCACAGCCGATGCCGGCTGGCTCGACGCCATCGATGTCCTCTGCTCAGACGTCCGCGCTCGGGGCGCTGACGCGATCGTCATGTCCCTCGGTCTCGACGCGGCCGAGTCCGATCCGGAGAGCCCGCTGCGGGTCAGCGCGGAGGGCTATCGTCGCGGGGCCGAGCGAGTGGCCGCGCTCGGGCCTTCGGTCATCGTCCAGGAGGGTGGTTATGACCTGGAGGCCCTCGGCGGCCTGCTCATAGCCGCGCTGTCCGGGGTCCACGTCGCTTGACTCGCCTCACGCGTTCGGAGAGCATCGGCCGGCAACGCATGCCTGCTCGAGCCTGGAACAGCGATCCCGTGGTGGTGACTGTCGCTCCGACCGGAGCCGACGTCTTTCGCTCGAACAACCCCAACATTCCGTATACGCCGGCAGAGATCGCCCAACACAGCATCGACGCGGCGCAGGCGGGCGCGAGCGTCGTGCACCTGCACGTCCGGGAGGACGACGGCACCCCCAGCGGGCGCCCCGAGCTGTTTGTAGACGTGATGTCCCGGATTCGCGCAGGCAGCGACCTGATCACGATGGTGTCGACGGGCGGCTCCGCCGACATGACGATCGAGGAGCGCACGACCGGGCTGGAAGCCAAGCCCGACCTGTCCGGCGTCGAGTCGGGATCGATGAACTTCGGGGATGACACCTTCATCACCCCGCCGCCGGCGGCGCGTGGGATCATCGAGCGCGCCACGCAGGCCGGAATCGGACTCGAGGTCGAGGCCTTCGACGTCGGTCATGTGATCAGCGCCGTCCGGTGGCTGCAGGACGGCGTCCTCCCGGCGCCGATGCGGATCAATCTCGTGTTCGGGGTGCCCGGAGGGATCGATGCCTCCCCCGAGGCACTCGCCGCGATGCTCCGGCCGCTTCCCCCCGAGACGTTCTGGACGGTGACGTGCGTGGGCCGCCATCACCCGCGCATGCTCGCCCTGGCGCTGCTCTACGGCGCACCATGCATCAGGACGGGACTCGAGGACGCGGTCTACATCAGCCGCGGGGTACTCGCGCCGTCCAGCGCCGTGCTGGTCAGCGCGGCGATCGACCTCGCGCACGCGCTGGGACGCGAGGTCGCGACGCAGGAGCAGGCACGGTCGCTGCTGGGGCTTGCCTCCCCGCAATGAGCTCTCTGATCGAGGCGCTCGGCACTGCGCGCGTGCTCGAGCCGCCCGGAGCCCTGCCACAGGGGGCGCTGCGGCTGGACGCGACGCTGCCCATGCAGCGCTACGAGATCGAACTCGATGTCGACACGCTGTGCGTCGACTCGACCAGCTTCCGGCAGCTCGTGCAGTCCAGCGATGGCAACCCTGACCAGGTCGGCGAAGCGATCCTGAGCATCGTCGCGCAGCGAGGCAAGATGCACAATCCGGTCACCGGGTCGGGCGGGATCCTGACGGGCACCGTGCGCGCGGTCGGTGACGATTATCCGCATCCTCCGCCGGTCGGCCTGCGGATCGTCACCCTCGCCTCGCTGACTCTCACCCCGTTGCGCCTGCAGACGGTGGGACAGCTCGACCTGACCCACCCACACGTTCCCGTGAGCGGGACCGCATATCTGCCGTGGACGGCGCCGTGGACCGCCTATCCGCAGGACACAGCGCTCGAGGCGACGCTGGCGGCGCTGGACGTGTGCAACGCCGCCTCACAGACGCGCGCGCTGATCGGCGCCGACACCCGCAGCGTGCTCGTGCTCGGCGGTGGTCACGCCGGTCTGCTGGCGCTCGCTGCGGCGCGCGACTGCCTCGCGCCCGATGGACGGCTCGTGCTGATGGACGCCGATGGGCGCATCTGCCGGCGCGCAAGAGATCTCGACCTGGCCGATGTCACCATCCAGGTCGATCTCCGTGACGCCGTGCAGGCGCTTGCGCGTCTCGAGGATGCCGGCGTGCCGCGCGTCGACGTGACCGTCGTGGTGGTGAACGCGGCCGACTGCGAGGCCGCCGCGATCCTGCTCACGGCGGACCACGGGACGGTGCTGTTCTTCTCGATGGCCACCTCGTTCACCAAGGCGGCGCTGGGGTCAGAGGGGATGGCCTCGACAGCGCGGATGCTGGTGGGCTCCGGCTACGCGCCCGACCGTGGCGCCTATGCCCTGGAGCTGATCGGTCGCGACGAGCGTCTTCAGCGCGCCCTCGCCGGAGCGCGCCGGTGAGTGTCGGTCAGTCCAGTCCGCCCCAGACGGATGGCGCGCTGCGCGCCGTGCATGTCGTTCAGAACGACTGGATCGATCTACCCGATGGGGTGCGCCTCGCCATCCGGCTGTGGCTGCCAGAGGACGCCGAGGCCCGCCCAGTGTCGGCGATCCTCGACGCGGTGCCCTACCGCAAGAGCGACGGTACGGCCATCGGGGATGGCGCCTGGGGGACGTATTTCGCCGCGCGCGGGTTTGCCTACGCGCGGGTCGATCTGCGGGGCAGTGGCGATTCCTCCGGGATCCTCGAGGACGAGTACACCGAGCAGGAGCAGCGGGACGCCGAGCACGTGATCACGTGGCTGGCGGAGCGCGCGTGGTGCACGGGGGCCGTCGGCATGATCGGGGTGTCATGGGGGGGCTTTGCGGCGCTGCAGATGGCAGCGCGAGACGTCGAGCAGCTTCGGGGCGTGGTCGCGATCCACGCCAGCGACGACCGCTACGCCGACGACGTCCACTACATCGGAGGGTGCGTGTCGGCGATGGACATGTCCCAGTGGGCGACGTCGATGCTGGCCTATCTCAACCAGCCGCCTGACCCGGAGGTGATCGGAGAGGGCTGGCGGGAGGCGTGGCTCGAGCGCCTTCAGGGCGCGAAGCCGTTCATCGAGCCGTGGCTGAGCCACCAGCGCCGGGACGCGTACTGGCGCCAGGGCTCCGCCTGCGAGGACTACGCCGCGATCACCTGCCCGGTGTTCGCGGTCGGGGGCTGGGGGGACGGCTACCGGGACATGGTCCTGCGCGTGGTCGAGCATGTCCGCAGCCCGGTGCGGGGGCTGATCGGACCGTGGGGCCACACGAGCCCCGAGAGTGGACGTCCCGGGCCGGCGGTCGGCTTCCTGCAGGAGTGCCTGCGGTTCTTCGCCGCCAGTCTTGACGGCGTGCCCAACGGCTTCTTCGACGAGCCGCGCTTGATCAGCTACATGCAGGAGCCGGTCGCGCCGGCGGGCGCGTATGCCGAGCGGCCCGGGAGATGGGTGGCCGATCGCGCCTGGCCGTCCCCCGCAGTGGAGCCGTGGACGCACGCGCTCGGGGTCGCGTCGCTCACGGACGGGCACAGCGGCGGCCCGACCAGGACCCGCAGCCTGTGCGGGCTGCAGTCCACCGGCATCGACGGCGGCGTGTGGTGCGGTGACGGCAGCCCGGCGGACTTCGCGCTCGACCAGCGTCCCGACGACGGCGCGTCGCTGTGCTGGGACAGCGATCCGCTCACCGAGCGCGTCGAGCTCCTGGGTAAGGGCGAGGTGACGCTCGAGGTCAGCCTCGATCATCCCTGGGGCCTGGTGGCGGCTCGCGTATGTGACATCGCTCCGGACGGGAGATCGACGCTGGTGGCCCGAGGGCTGCTCAACCTCAGCCGTCGCGAGGGCCACGATCGCACCGTCCCCATGGCGGTGGGAGAGCCGGTGATGGTCCGCATCCCGCTGCAGTCGACCGCATACGCGTTTCCGGCCGGACACCGGATCCGGCTCGCGGTCTCCAACACGTACTGGCCCATGGCCTGGCCATCTCCTGCGTCCGCCACCCTCACCGTCCACTGCGGCCCGCGCAGCGTCCTGTCGCTCCCGCGGCGCCGGCCCGGTGAGCTCGACGCACGGCTGCGGCCGTTCGATGCCCCCGAGACGGGCACGGCGCTCACGAGTGAGACGAAGATGCTGCGGCCCGGCAGCCGGACCGTCCAGCGCGACCTTTCCAGCGGCAGGACCGAGCTGCAGTTCGACTGGCATCCCTCGCGCACGCTGATCGTTTCGACCAACACCGAGATCGGCGAGGAGAACACCACCACCTACAGCATCATCGAAGGCGACCCGCTCTCGGCCACCGTCTCGTGTCGGGTATGCGTGTCGCTCTCGCGCCCGGGCTGGAGCACCCGCGTCCGCGCCACGAGCACCATGACCTGCGACGCCGAGCAGTTCACCGTGACGACGATGCTCGAGGCCTTCGAAGACAGCGTCCGAGTTCACGCTCGCACCCACACCCATCGATTCCCCCGCGACGGAGCCTGATGACCCTCACGAACACCTCCGGCCGACCCACCGTGCCGTGGTCCTGGTATTCAGACCCGGCGATCCTGGAGTCAGAGCTGGAACGGATCTTCCGCTGCTCCTGGCAATACGCCGGTCATCGTGGCGAACTGCAGGGACCCGGCAGCTACTTCACGTCAGCCACCGGGCCGATCCCCATCGTGATCACCCTCGATAGCGAGTCCACATTGCGCGGCTTCGTCAACGTCTGCCGCCATCGCGGCGCGATCGTCGCCGCGGAGCCCCGCAAACGGGGCACGATCCAGTGCCCGTATCACGCCTGGACCTACGGGCTCGACGGCTCGCTCCGGGCCGCCCCGCGCGGAGGCGACGATCCCGCCTTCGATGCCGGCCGCATGGGACTGCTCCCGGTGTCCGTGGGCACGTGGGGGCCGTTCGTGTTCGCCAATCCCGATCCGCAGGCCGAGCCGCTGCACGACGCGCTCGGCGACCTCCCCGCCGTGGTTGCCCAACACGGCCTCGACGTCGACTCGTTGCGCTTCAACCGGCGCGTGCACTACCCGATCCAGGCGAACTGGAAGATCGCCCTGGAGAACTATCTGGAGTGCTACCACTGCCAGCTCAACCATCCGCGGCTCGTCGAGGTGATCGACGAGCGGCGGCTGGAGCTGCAGGCCGCCGGCCTGCGCACGAGCCAGTTCGCGCCGGTGGATCCGCGCTCGCTGAACGGTCGGGGTCCGATCGACGCTCACGGCGAGGTGGCGAGCGCTCAGAACCATCTGTGGTTTCCGACGCTCAAGTTCAACGTGCTCCCCGGCCACCCGAACCTCTCGATCGGACCGCTGTGGCCGACCAGCCCGGTCGCGTGCGAGGGCTATCTCGACTACTGGTTTGGCGACAGCGCCGATGAGACCTGGATCGATGAGCTGTTCGTGCTCGACACCCAAGTCGGCGCCGAGGACACGGCACTTGTCGAGGCCGTCCAGCGCGGGGCCGGAGCGGGAATGATCGATCGCGGCTGGGTCCTCGGCGGCGCCGAGACGCTGATCGGCCACTTCCATGATTACGCGCGCGAGCGGCTCGGGCTGGACCGCGTCTCAGGTTGACAAGGGCGGCTGCCATCGGCTCGACCCGCGGTCGCCTGTCATAGTCACCGGCGATTCATGCGCGTCTTGGGTTGAACTGGATCCGAATTGGTTGGGATGCCCCCGCAAAGCCGTGGCGCGCCGCTCGACGCCCTGGGACGTCTGGTTGCCGCGCACTGGCGCACCGGAGCGGGCATCACCTCGATCTGCTCGGCCCACCCGCTCGTCCTGGAGGCCACGATGATGGAGGCCGCGAGCAGCGGTGGGCCCATCCTCATCGAGGCGACGAGCAACCAGGTCAATCAAGAGGGCGGCTACACCGGCCTGCGACCCCAGGCGTTCCGAGCGCAGGTGCTGGAGATCGCCTCGCGCCACAACATCGACGCTGATCGCGTCCTGCTCGGGGGCGACCATCTCGGTCCTAACCCATGGCGACGGGAATCGGCGGCCGACGCGATGGCGCAGGGCGAGCACCTCGTCGAGGAGTACGCGGCTGCCGGCTTCACGAAGATCCATCTCGATTGCTCGATGCCGTGCGGCGACGACATGGCTCCGCTCAGCGACGAGATCGTCTCCGCGCGTGCCGCGTGCCTCCTCGCCGCGGCAGAGCGCGCGGCACCCAACCCGAATCTGATCAGCTACATCATCGGGACCGAGGTGCCCGTGCCCGGGGGTGCCACCGAGGCCATCGCCGGGCTCGAGCCGACCACCCCGGAGGCGGCGCGCAGGACGCTCACCGCCCACCGGGATGCGTTCGAGGCTGCAGGGCTCGACGATGCCTGGTCGCGCGTTCGCGGACTCGTGGTCCAGCCGGGGGTCGAGTTCGACGAGTGGAACGTCGTCGACTACGACCCGGAACGCACCAAATCGCTCCAGGACGTCCTCGACGGCCCTTCCGGCATGGTGTACGAGGCGCACTCGACCGACTACCAGACGCCGACGGCGCTGAGCGATCTCGTGCGCGACCACTGGGCGGTGCTCAAAGTGGGCCCCGGTCTCACGTTCGCCCTGCGCGCCGCGCTCTTCGCACTCGAGGCCATCGAGCGCGAGCTGTGTCCGGAGCAGACGCGTTCGCACCTGCGGGCGACCCTCGACGACCGCATGCGCGCCGAGCCGCGTTGGTGGCGCGACTACTACGCAGACGACGTCGACGCCCGCTTGGCCCGGCGATACAGCTACAGCGACAGAGCGCGCTACTACTGGCCCGACGAGCAGGTGCGTGCCGCCCAGGCGCGCCTGTTCGCCAACCTCGCAGCGGTCGAGATCCCGATGCCGCTCATCAGCCAGACGCTGCCCAGGCAGTACGACCGAATCCGCGCCGGCACCCTGATCGGCGAGCCGCATGCCCTCGTGCTGGACCACATCGCCGACGTCCTGCGCACATACCGCGCAGCGTGTACCGCCCCCGCGCGCGGCTAGGACGCAACTTCGCCATCAGGGTCGCCTGACCGGAGCCGGGAGCGTCGAGGCCGCCAGCCGTTCTCCATGCGTGCAGAGTTGGCTGATTGGTGATTGTTCATGCTTGATAGTTGCGCGAAGTTGGTACGATTCGCGCCCGTGACCTATTTTTCAACAGAATTGGCCAGCCAGCCGTCGATGTGGCGTCAGGCTCGCTCGCTCGCTTCCGAGCTGCGGTCGCTGCTCCCGGCTGACGGCGCGCGCGTCGGGATCCTGGGTTGCGGCACCTCGCTGTACGTCGCGCAGGCCGTCGCTGAATACCGGGAGCGTCAGGCAGCCGGAGAGACCGACGCCTTCCCGGCCTCCGAGATGCCTCGGGAGCGGCCTTGGAGCGGCGCCATCGCGATATCCCGATCGGGGACGACGACCGAGATCATCGACGCCGTTCGTGCCCTGCCCAGCGGCACCAGCGTGCTCGGCATCACCGGCAGCGAAGGCTCGCCGCTCGCCGAGGAGGTCGGTTCGGAGCTGAACCTTGCCTTCGCTGATGAGAAGTCGGTGGTGCAGACCCGCTTCGCCACGACTGTCCTGTCGTTGCTGCTCGGCGCCTACGGCTGGGACGTCGAAGCCTCAGCCGACCAGGCTGAGTCCTACCTCGAGGAGACCTTGCCCGACTGGGCCGGGAGCATCGAGCAGTTCGTCTTCCTGGGTCGTGGGGTCGGGGCCGCGTTGGCCAACGAGGCCGCGCTGAAGTTCCGGGAGATCCTCTGCACCTGGAGCGAGTCGTACCCGACGATGGAGTACCGGCATGGACCGATCTCCGCGATCGGCGAGCGGAGTCTCGTCTGGATCCTCGACGACGAGGAGACTTCGATTGACGACCAGATTCGCGCGACCGGCGCCCGGCTCATCCGCGGGGAGGGCGACCCGCTGGCAGAGCTCGTTCGCATTCATCACTTCGCCGACGGTCTGGCCGAACTGCGCGGCATCAACCCCGACGAGCCGCCGCACCTCACTCGCTCGGTCGTCCTCACCGAGAACCGGTAGAGACCAGTGCCCGCCGCCGGCCCCCGCGTGCTTGCGCTCGACATCGGTGGAACGAAGCTGGCCGCGGGCGTCGGTCACGTCGACGGTGAGATCACTCGGCAGGCCACGGCACCAACCCTGGCGGCGGAGGGCGGGGAGGCGGTGCTCAAACGAGCACTCGATCTCGCGCGCGACTGCTACGACCAGGAGTGCACGACGGGCGGAGAGCTGCCGGTCGTCGGCGTCTCGACGATGGGGTACACACGCTCGAGAGGAGTCGAGCTGGCGCCCAACGTCCCCGGTTGGCATTCGCTGGACATCCCGGATGCGCTGCAGCGTGTGTTCCCTGAGCAGCGCATCGTCATCGGTAACGACGTCAAGGTGGCGACCCGAGCGGAGATGTCGTGGGGGGCGCTGAAGAAGGTCGACCACGGCCTGTATCTGAACCTGGGGACCGGGATCGCAGCCGGCGTCGTGGTCAACGGCCGGTTGCTCGAAGGTGCCCACGGCGCCGCCGGCGAGGTGGGCTACACCCTCTCGCGCGCCTGGCTTGACGACGGGCGCCCGGCGCCTGCAGGGACCGCGGCCTTCGAGGACCGCTTCGGCGGCGCGGGCGTCGCCCGGCGACTGGCGGGCACAGAGCTCCCGGCGACGGTGGCCGAGGTCGTCGCTCGAGAAGACGATGATCCCGCTGCTCGTACCTTCCTGAGGGAGCTGTGGACGGAGATCGCGGTCCTCGTCGCCAACCTGTGCTGCGCCCTGGACCCGAAGGTGCTGGCTGTGGGAGGTGGATACGTGCGTGGTGGGTCGCGGCTCATCCCGCGCGTCAGAGAGATCGTCGCGCACGCCGTTCCGTACCCACCGACGATCGTCACCGCCCGGTTCGGCGCCGACGCCTCACTGCGCGGAGCGGCGGCGGCGGCGCTGGCCGCGATCGGTGCGGCGCCCTGAGTTCACCCGGCAGCACGAATATTTGATCACTACTCAAAGAGGAGGATGATGATGCGCACGAAGAGACGTCTGGGGGCGATGTGCATCGCCGGGGCGCTCGCGCTCGGCGGACTCAGTGCCTGCGGCAGCAGCGGGAGCTCAGGCGGTCAGGCTGCCAAGGCTCCATCGGCCAAGGGGTCGGTTCGCGGCCAGACCATCAATGTCGCGATCGCCTATCCGGCACCGAAGGCGATGCTCGCGAAGTTCACCGCCCAGACCGGGGTGAAGGTCAACTGGGAGTACCTGCAATGGGATGACCTGCAGACGAAGATCGCCTCGGCGGCTCAGGCGCAGAGCTACTTCGCCGATGTCGCCGACGTCGACTGGTCCAAGGTCGGCGAGTACTACCAGACCAAGTGGTTCATCCCACTGAACTCGTACTTCAACCCCTCCCAGATCCAGAGCCAATACCCCCAGCTGGCGTCCTTCATCCGCAAGGGCCAACTGATCGGAATGCCGATGGACGGCTCGCTGCTGGTGACGACCTTCAACAAGAAGGACGCCCAGGCAGCCGGAGTGACCACGACACCGAAGACCTTCTCGCAGTACGCCGCGGATCTCAAGACGATCGGAGCGAAGGGTGTCGTCCCCAACCCGCTCGACATCCCTTTCGCCGCGGCCGAGGGACTTTCGACGTACTGGTATGAGCTGACCGCGGCCTACGGCGGTCAGGTCCTCTCTGCCTCCTACGCCCCCCAGTTCACCTCGCCGTCTTCGCCGGGATACAAGGCCCTGGCGTGGATGGTCAGCGCCTACAAGAGCGGCCTGGTTCCGAAGGCGAACCTCAACGAGCAGGACTACCAGGCCTTGGAGGCCGACCAGGCGCACAACCGCACCGCGAGCGTGTTCTCCGACTACTCGGGAACGCTCGGCACGATCTACGACGTGCCGTCGCAGTCGAAGGTGGTCGGCCAGGTCGAGTACATCCCCACGCCCGGGCTGAGCGGGCCGGCGCCGAACCTCGGCAACCCGGACGGCATCGGCATTCCCGCCCAGGCCAAGCACGTCGCAGCGGCGGTCGCGTTCATCCGCTGGATGGAGCAGCCCGCCAATCAGGCGGCGTTCGCCGGCGCCCAGGGCGTCAAGAACGAGATCAGCACGTTCCCGCTTCCGTCGAACCGCGGCGGATTGTCGGCGCTCGTGGCCTCCCACAAGGTGGCCGGCGCCGCGACACTCGCGGGCCTGCTCGAGCAGCACGCGCGGGCGATCTTCCCAGCCGGAGCTCCGCCGTGGTACGGGCAGTTCAGCAATGCGGTGTACACCAACATCCACAGCGCCGCGGCCGGCACCGAATCGGTCGCGGGCGCGATCAGTGCCATTGACTCAACCGTCAAGAGTCTCGGCAGCAGTTGATCACGTCGGGGCCGGTCGCGCGAGCGAGCGGCCCCGCACCACCGAACGAGAGGAGTCCGAGCGTTCATGAGCGCGTTGACGCGTCGATCGCGGCACGCTTCGGCCAGCCGGCAGCAGAGGATCCGTCGCGGACGGGGCGAGAGGGCCCTGCCCTATGCGATGGTCGCGCCGCTGCTCGTCTTCATCGGCGCGCTCGCGCTGTACCCGACCGTCCTGACCGCGTACAGCGCGTTCGTGCACGACGACGCGCTGACCCCACCGAATCATTTCACGGGCTTCGGGAACTTCCAATCGATCTTCAACAACGCCCAGGTCCGCCAGAGCTTCGTCAACACCGGCCTCTACGTCGTCTTCGGCGTCATCCTCTCGGTGGCGCTGGGCACCTTCTTCGGCGTGCTACTCCAGCGACGGTTTCGAGGGCGGGGCATCCTGCTGGCCCTCATGGTCCTGCCCTGGGCGCTGCCCGGCGTCGTGGAAGGCGTCATCTGGTCATGGATCTACGACCCGACGTTCGGAGTGCTGAACTCCGGCCTGAAGTCGGCTGGTGCCATTCACCACTATGAGCTCTGGGTGGGCACGCACCACGTCGAGAGCATCCTCTTCATCTCCCTCGTCCAGGTGTGGCAGATCACGCCCCTGGCGGCGATCCTCGTCCTCGCGTCGCTGCAGGGGATCCCCGGCGAGCTCTACGAGGCGGCGGCCGTCGACGGCGCCACCTGGCGTCAGTCGCTGCGCAGGATCACGCTGCCGCTCATCCGGCCGGGCCTCGCGATCGCCGCGGTCCAAGGGCTGGTCATGTCGCTGAACATCTTCGATCAGGTCTACGTCCTGAACGCCGGCGCGTCGACCGCGTCCTCGGTGATGACTCAGACCTACACGCTCGCGTTCCAGGATCTCAACTTCGGGCAGGGGTATGCGCTCTCGCTCCTGGCCACGGTGACCACGATCATCCTGTCGCTGCTCACCGTCCGCGTCCTGTACCGCAAGGTCGAGTTCTGATGCGGCGGCGGCGCGTCCATCCGCTGCGGATCATCGGGCTGCTCATCCTGCTGCTGTGGTCGGTGTTCCCGATCTACTGGGCGTTGAACACGAGTTTGATGACCCAGTCGGAGGCGCAGAGCAGCCCGGTGCACTGGTGGCCGCACCACTTCGAATGGAGCAACTACGCGGCGGTGTTCGGTCACGGCGCCTCGAGCGCGGCGACGGGCGGGATCGGCCGCGCCATCGTCAACACCGCGATCGAGAGCCTGGGGGCCACCCTCCTCACCCTCGTCATCGCCGTGGTCGGCGCCTACGCGTTCGCGCGCCTGCGCTTTCGGCTGCGCGGCGTGCTCTTCTACGCGGTTCTCGCGACGCTGACCCTCCCGGTCTACGCGACCCTCATCCCGCTGTTCAAGATCCTCACCCAGCTCGGCCTCGTCAATACGTACATCGGGATCATCCTCGTCTACACCTCGGGGTTCCTGCCCTTGGCGATGTGGATCATGTACAGCATGTTCCAGGGACTGCCTCCGAGCATCGAGGAGGCGGCGACGATCGACGGGGCGACCACCCTGCAGATCTTCCGGCGCATCGTGCTGCCCCTCGTCAGGCCGGGACTGGCGGCGACGGCGATCATCACCTTCCTGTTCGGGTGGGGCCAGTTCATCTTCCCGCTGGTGCTCGGCAGCACCAGCTCGACCCAGCCGCTGACGGTGACGCTCTCCTCGCTCTCCGGACGACACATCGTTCCCTTCACGATCATCAACGCGGCGGCGATCGTCGCGATCGTGATACCGGCGCTGATCGTCTTCGTCCTGAACCGGTGGATCGTCGACGGCATCGTCGCCGGGAGCGTGAAGTAGGCGATGACGTCACGCCCTCATCCAAGCCTGGGGGACGACGGGTCGGGCGTGCTCACCGACGGCGCCGCAGGACAGAGTGCGGACAGCGGGACCGAGCGCGAGACGGCCCATCGCGACGATCGTCTGCGCGCGATCCTGCAGCTCGTCGCGGCCGCCGAGCGCCCGGTCAGCGTCGAGTGGCTGGCCGGCGAGCTGAACGTCTCGGCGGCGACGATCCGTCGCGACACGATCGTCCTGGAGCGGCAGGGAGCCGTTGCTCGATCCTGGGGTCGCGTCGGTCGCGTCGGCGGATTCGTCGAGCAGCCCATCGGCGAACGCGCGAGCCAGCACCCTGCGGAGAAGCGCCGGATCGCCGAAGCGGTCGCCAAGCTCGTGCCCGCCGAGGCGCTCGTGGGCATGACCGGGGGCACGACGACCGAGGCGGTCGCGCGCGCCATCGCCGGTCATCGCCGGCTCACCGTCGTCACCAACAGCCTGAGCGTCGGGGTTCAGCTCGCGCCGCGCAGCAACATCCGGCTGATCATGAGCGGAGGTGAGGCCCGGACGGCGTCGTTCGAGCTCTCCGGACCCCTCGCCTCCTCGGCGATCGGCGCCTTCAATTTCGACCTGGCGATCGTCGGCGTGGACGGGATCGATGTGTGGGCCGGCTGCACCACCTACGACCATGCGGAGGCGAGCACGAACGCGGCGCTCGTACAGCGCGCGGCGAAGACGATCGTGGTGGCCGACGCCAGCAAGCTCGGCCACGCCGGGTTCGCTCGCATCTGCGACGTCACCGCGGTCGCGCTGATCATCACCGACCGCAGCGCCACCGACGAACAGGTCGCCGAGTTCGAAGAGGCCGGTGTCCGGGTCGACCGGGTCTAGCGCGGGACAAGGGCACCCACCGCGCGTGACAACCAATCAAGACGGGAGGCGATCAAGATGGTGAGAAAGACACGTCGAGCGGCGTGGGGGACGGGGGCGGCGACCTTCGCCGTGGGCCTCCTCCTGTCGCTCACGCCAATCGCGAGCGCAGCGAAGATCCCGGTCGAGCAGAAGCCGGTGATGGGCTGGAGCAGCTGGAGCTTTCTGCGCTTCGGCATCGACACGCACCGCATCGAAGCCGAGGCCAAGGCGCTCCGGACGACCGGTCTGTCGCGCTACGGCTACGACTACATCAACGTCGATGACAACTGGTATCAGTGTCCCGGCAAGCAGGGCCCCAACGTCGACAGCGACGGCCGCTGGCTCGTCGATGGCCGCGAGTTCCCGCGCGTCGGCTCGCAGAACGGCATCGCCGCCGTCGCCAGCTACGTTCATCACCTCGGGCTGAAGTTCGGGATCTACGAGACACCCGGCATCTCCGAGCAGGCGGTCAAGGCCAACGATCGCATCGCCGGCACGAACTTCACCGCGCGGCAGATCGCCACTGGCAAGCCGACCAACAATTACAACTGCGGCGGCATGGTGGGCCTGAACTACGCGTCACCGGGCGCCCAGGCCTACACCGATTCGGTGGTCGACCAGCTCGCCTCGTGGGGGATCGACTACATCAAGCTGGATGGGATCACCAACAGCGAGAGCGCGTACGTCAAGGCGTGGTCGAAAGCGATTAAGCAGTCGGGTCGGCTGATCGTCCTGAACATCACCCAGGGCAGCTACACCACCAAGCTCGCCCCGACGCTCGATCAGTTCGCCAACCAGTGGGAGTTCACGCCCGACATCGAGATCAACGGGCCCGACGAGGGCCTGGCCACGGGCTGCAACGCGCCGCCATACCCTGGATGCCGCAGTGTCTATCCACTGACCAGCTATGCCCACTGGTTTGACCGCTTCAACGCGGTCAACCGCTGGCAGCCCTACGGCGGTCCGGGCGGCTTCAACGACTACGACTCGATCGAGGTCGGAGATGGCGCGGCTCGCAGCGGCATGACGCCCGCGGCGGAGAAGAGCCAGCTCAGCCTGTGGGCGCTCGGATCGGCGCCGCTCATCCTGGGCATCGATCTGACCAGTGGCGTGACCAACGCGTTCGGGTCAAGCGGTGGATTGGTGGCAGCCGATGCGCGCCTGCTCGAGAATCGCCAGATGCTCGAGGTCGATCAGGACGCGATCGACGCCCGCCGCATTCTCGACAGCGACAACCGCCAGGTCTTTGCCAAGCGGGAGCACACCGGCGACGCGGTCGTCGGCCTGTTCAACACGGACCAGACCGCCGGTGCCGGCAGTGAGACGATCACCACGAGCCCCGGGGCGATCGGACTGTCCCATGACCACGCCGGCTTCCGCGTCAAGGACCTGTGGACAGGAACCACCTCCACGGTGAAGGCGGGCGGCACGATCCGCGCGACCGTCCCGGCCGAGGGGGTCGCTCTGCTCCGGGTCACACCAATCAGCTAACGCACGCACGGCGCGGCGGGTTCGGGCGTCCGAGCTCGCCGCGCCCTCAGCCCGGGAGGCTCTGTGGCATCCATCCAGCTCGACGCAATCAACAAGGTCTATCCCAACGGCTTTCATGCTGTTCACGACCTGACTCTGGACATCACCGACGGCGAGTTCATGGTGCTCGTCGGCCCCTCGGGGTGCGGAAAGACGACAGCCTTGCGCATGGTCGCCGGGCTCGAGGAGATCTCGACCGGCGCGCTGCGCATCGGCGAGTCGACGGTCACGACGCTCCCCCCGCGCGAGCGCGATATCGCCATGGTCTTTCAGAACTACGCCCTCTATCCGCACATGACGGTGCGGGAGAACATCATGTTCGCGCTCAGCGTCCGCGGACAGAAGAAGGGGGAGAGGGAGCGCAAGGTCAAGGAGGCCGCCGCCATCCTCGGCCTCACGGAATCGCTTGACCGCAAGCCCGCCCAGCTCTCCGGTGGACAGCGCCAGCGGGTGGCGATGGGCCGCGCGATCGTCCGCGAGCCCGCCGCATTTCTCATGGACGAGCCGCTGTCCAACCTCGACGCCAAGCTGCGCGTGCAGATGCGCGCCGAAGTCAGCCAGATCCACCGGCACCTCGGCGTCGCGACGATGTATGTCACCCACGACCAGACCGAGGCGATGACTATGGGCGACCGCGTCGCTGTGCTCGACGCCGGCGTGTTGCAGCAGTGCGACCGCCCACAGGTCCTCTACGACCACCCGAGCAACCTGTTCGTCGCCGGATTCATGGGCTCGCCGGCGATGAACCTCTACGAGGCGGTGATCGGTGCCGATCAAGGCTCGGTCCGGCTGGGCTCTCAGACCGTCGCTCTCACCTCACAGGCACGTGAGAGCCTGCCCGACCTCGAACAGTACGCAGAACGCAAGGTCGTCGTTGGCATTCGGCCCGAGGATCTCGTGTTGTCGACGGAGGATTCCGCAGACGGGCCGGGTCTGGCGGTCGACGTTCAGCTGGTCGAGGCCCTGGGCTCCGAGTTGCTCGTGCACTTCAAGATCGACGCTCGGCGTGTCCTGGCCACCGACAGCATCGATGAGGAGGAGCTGGGGGAGATGGTCGGCGCGGGGGTCGCCCGAGTCGCACCGCGCGCCAACGTCAACTCCGGAGACCGCATCACGCTGCGTGTCCAGACGCAGGCCCTGCACTTCTTCGACCCCGCGACAGGCACGAGGATCTGACCGCTACCAGCGGCCTCTCACCGTGAGGGTCCCGGTCACATAGCTGCTGGCGTCAATTGCGTAGTTCGGGTCTGCCGCCCCGGAGCAGTATGTCGGGTATCTACCTGGGGGCGACCAGGGGTTCGCCGTGGTCGTGCACGTCGGAGCGATCGGCAGCGAGGCGGGCGTGTCCCCGTTCACCAATCCCGCGTATGAAGGGGTGATCGCCGGCACCGGCCACCCGAAGGACGTCGACCGGCTGGACGCGGTGATCGTCAGATGTGGCTCGACTGAGTTGGTAGAGCCAGGGCTCGGCTTCGAGGTGACCGAGAAGTCCTGGCAGTTAGAGCCTGTGTCGTAGCCGTCGGGGAGGCGCACGATGCTGTCGCCCGGCGGGATGCTCGGCGGGGTCGGAGCGGCAGAGATGACGGAGCTCACTGCGCGCTCATGCGCGAATAGCGCGTAATCGAGAGCATTTAGCAGTGAGGCCGATCTACCGGGCCATCGCCGTTCCCGCGATGATCGTGTTCTTCCTCAACCCGCCTGGATCGTCGAGGGCATGATTGCGGGGAGCGTGAAGGAGGCGACTGATGCCAGGGTGAATCAAGAGCACTCAAGGAGAGCATGTGAAAGGAAATGACGCAGCGCACCGGGATGACCGTCTGCGCGCGATCGTCGAGCTCGTCGAGAAATCGGAGCGGCCGGTCGCGGTGGACTGGCTCGTGCGTGAGCTGAATGTGTCGGCGGCGACGATCCGGCGTGACACGGTCCTACTGGAGCGGCAGGGCGCGGTCGCGCGGTCCTGGGGGCGGGTCGGCCGCGTGGGTGGGTTCGTCGAGCGGCCGATCGCCGAGCGCGCGTCCCAGCACCCGGCGGAGAAGCAGAGGATCGGTGAGGCGGCGGGGAAGCTCGTCACCGATGAGATGCTCGTCGGCCTCACCGGCGGCACGACGACGCTGGCCGTTGCGCGGGCGATCGGTGACCGGCGGCGGCTCACCGTCGTCACCAACAGTCTGAGCGTGGGCATGCAGCTCGCTCCGCGCAGCAATATCCGGTTGATCATGAGCGGTGGCGAGGCGCGGACCGCCTCCTACGAGCTCTCCGGCCCGCTGGCGCAGTCGGCGATCGAGGCGTTCAACCTCGACCTGGCGATCGTGGGCGTCGACGGGGTCGACGTTTGGGGTGGGTGCACGACCTATGATCACGCCGAGGCGCACACCAACGCGGCACTCGTGCAGCGGGCGACCCGCACGATCGTCGTCGCCGACGCCAGCAAGCTCGGCCACACCGGCTTCGCGCGGATCTGCGAGGTCTCCGCCGTGGAGTTGATCATCACCGACAGCAGCGCGACCGATGAGCAGCTGGCCGCGTTTGCGCAGGCGGGCGTGGCAGTGGAGCGGGTCTGACGCGGCGAGCGCCTACGACGAGGCGGCTGCCAGCGCGGAGTGCTCGGCCTGGTCGGCGTCGTGCTCGACCCCGCGCAGAGCACGGGCGAGCAGCTTCACCAGCGCCTCTCGCTCCTCGGCGTCCAGCGCCTGGAGCACCTCGTTCTCGACGGCGTCCATGTGGTCGCGAGCCCGTCCCAACGCCTCCCGGCCGGCCTCGGTGATGAGCACGCGGTGGCGGCGGCGGTCCTCGGGGTCACGGCGACGGACGAGATATCCGCGGTCCTCGAGCTCGTTGAGGAGCAGGACGACGTTCTTGGCGTCGATGCACAGTGCGTCGACCAGCTCGTGCTGGGGGGCCCCATCGTGATCGCCCAGGTAGCCCAGCGCCATGAGGAGACGGAGGTCCATCCCAAGGAGCTCGGGGTTCGCGCGCCGCATCACCTGCTTCGCCAGTCGCGACAGCAGGAACATCGGGCTGGGGGTGCCGGAGCATTTATCGAGACGCATATCCGAGAGCGAGTATAGCGGAAATCCCCGCATCGTGACCGCAATGCGAATAGTTACCAGGATGTAATTGATACATGCAGCATGGATGATCCGTGCTAAGGTCTTCATCACTTCGACTTGGAAGGAACTTGATGAGCACCACCAGCCCGGACACCCACCTCGCCTCCCGCCCCAACCGATGGGCGGTCCTCGCGCTGCTGGGGGTCGCCCAGCTCATGGTCGTGCTGGACGCGACGATCGTGAACATCGCGCTCCCGTCGGCGCAGCACGCGCTTCACTTCTCCACCGACAGCCGGCAGTGGGTGATCACCGCCTACGCCCTGGCGTTCGGCAGCCTTCTGCTGCTCGGCGGCAAGCTCGGCGACCTGTTCGGCCGCAAGTGGACGCTCATCGGCGGCCTGATCGGATTCGCGGTCGCCTCCGCCATCGGCGGTCTGGCCCAGTCATTCGGCATGCTGGTCGGCGCCCGGGCCCTCCAGGGAGCGTTCGGAGCGATCCTCGCCCCCTCGGCCCTCGGTCTGTTGACCGTCACCTTCCAGGGATCCCCTGACCGACCCAAGGCGTTTGGCATCTTCAGCGCGATCGCGGCCGGAGGAGCGTCGGTCGGCCTGCTGCTCGGCGGTGTGCTCACCCAGGCGCTCTCATGGCGCTGGTGCCTGTACGTCAACCTGGCGATCGCCGTCCCGACCGCCATCGTGGCCCTGCGGCTGCTCCAGAATGAGCGCCAGCTCCACCGGCCGCGTATCGACGTGCCCGGAACGTTGCTCGCCTCCGGAGGCCTGTTCGCCCTCGTCTACGGCTTCTCCAGCGCAGAGACGAGCTCCTGGTCCAGCGCGACGACGATCGTGTCGTTGGCGGCCAGCCTTGTGCTGCTGAGCGCGTTCGTCGCGGTGGAGCGGCGCGCCCTGCACCCGCTTCTGCCTCTGCACATCGTGAAAGACCGGGCCCGCGGCGGCGCCTACGCGACGATCGCCCTGGCCGGCTCGGCGGTGTTCGCCGTCTTCCTGTTCCTCACCTACTACCTGCAGCAGAACCTGGGCTACTCGCCCCTGAAGACGGGCCTGGCCTTCCTGCCGCTATCGGTGATGATCGTCCTCACCGCGACGACCGTGCAAACGCGGATCCTGCATCGCACCGGGGCCCGGCCGCTGGTGATGACCGGGATGACGCTCGGGCTCATCGCGATGCTCAGCTTCACGCAGCTGGCTCCGCATGCCGCGTACCTCACCCACGTGTTGCCCGGGCTGCTGCTCACCGGAGTGGGGATGGGCTGCGTCTTTGCCCCCGCGTTCTCGACGGCGACCCTCGGGGTCGCCAACAGCGACGCCGGGATCGCCTCGGCGATGGTCAACACCTCCCAGCAGGTGGGCGGTTCGATCGGCACAGCCCTGCTGAGCACGATCTTCGCCAGCGCCACCGCCAGCTTCGCGTCCAGCCACGCTCGGACCGCCGGCCTCGCCAGCGCGGCCTCGATTCACGGGTACACGACGGCGTTCGAATGGGCCGCCGCGCTCTTCGCCGCCGGCTTGGTGGTCGCGATCTTCGTCCTCCCGCGGGACGGCGCCGCCCGTGCCCGCACCGCCAATGCCGAGGCCGCAAGCGACCTCACCCTCAGCCTCGAGACCGCCTGAGCGGAGCGCCGACCGTCGGCCTCACTCCGACGCGTCCTCGGACCCGCTCATCACCGAAGGGAGCTCTGCCATGAACATGCAATCCATCAACAACCAGTCCCCCGACGGAGACCTCCTCCCCGAGTCCACCACCCGCCGCACCCGTGCCCGCCGGCGAGCTGTTGCGGCGCTCGCCCCCGCACGCGACCACACCGCCGCACCCGAAGTCGTCTCCACTGAGCGCCCGGACGCCAGGCGTCACGTGGGTGGCGCGCGGATCCTGCGC